>CATPAM010000195.1 GCA_955651735.1 Candidatus Acidiferrales bacterium
AGACTAGCCAGGCGCGGCGTGCGCGGATGAAAAGCTAGTGCACGCTTCACGCGGTAATTCCTCAGCAGCGGCTTACGGCGAGCAACTTCCTCTAGAATTTCTGCGGGAAGGTCCTTGCGCGATCCAGCAGCAAACAGAGCTGCGTCTCGTCGAGCGCAGGATTGTCGAGTAACGCCAGAAGTACGTCCGGCGAATGGTGGTGCAGCAACAAGGCAAGCTCTTCTCCGGCCGCCGTGCGCGCGCGCTCGCGATTGGGTTCGTTAGCCGGCATCAGATTCCTTCGCAGCCAAAGCCGCGGCCTCCGCGGGGGAAATCCGCAACTTGCCGATTTTCGCGCTGGGTGCCACTTGCTTCAACGCGGCATCGATTTGCGCGTCGAAAAAGCGCGAGCGTCCGATGGTGCCCCCGATCTTGGCCAGCGAAAACTCCTTTTCCAGGAGATGCAACCGGTCAGCAACATCGGCAACCAGCGAAGACACTTCCTCCGCGGCGCTAACCAGAATTCGTTGCGCAGTGGCGTCGCCGGAGTCCGCCGCCGCGGCAATCACAGGAAAGATGGGCGGAAAAATCTCGTCAGGCATGGTTTGTGCGCGATGTTGCACCACGGGCCATTCCGTGCAACGAAGCTGCGCCAGAATCTGCCTGCCCAGCTCCGAATCCAATCCGTCGCTGCGTTCTTGAATCGCGGCGGCGATGGCGCGCTTGCCGATATCGTACGCGCTACCATGATCGCTCGAGGATGGGCCGTACCCTCCGGAGCGCGCAATTTCGCCCTCCGCATTGCGTCCGAATGCCGCCGAACCCGTTCCCACTACCAGGACGATCGCAGGCCCTTCACCCGCAGCCGCCAGCGCCACTTCCAGATCGGTCCGCACGGTTACCACCGCGCCAGGAAAGCATTTTTGCAATGCGCTGCGCATCCGCTCCTTCATGTCCGGCTTGGCGGTGCCGGCCAGGCCCGCGCCAACCGCGGTGATCACGCTGCGTTGGAGTCCGGTCTCTCGCAGCGCCAGTTCTGCGCTTTCCTCGACCGCGCGCACTGCGCTTTCTACTCCGATGCGCGAGGGGTTCGACGCCCCTGCATATGTTCGCGCCAGGACCTGGTCGGCCGAGTTCATCAGGACGCACTCCGTCTTTGTCCCGCCGCCGTCGAATCCCAGGATGTACCGCATGTAAAAAGGATAAGCGATTTACGCGCTCAGATTCGTTCCACAATTCACGCGATTGCGGCGAAGCAAACCATGCGCCAGCGCACGCGACTTGCGCGGCGCAATTGGCTTAGTGCGCCGACAAGACGCGCTGTGCTAGTGTCGGGGCGCTTTTGCACGGCGTCCACAAAAGAATGCGCATCCATCCCATCGATTTGGTGATCGTTCTCTCGTACTTGCTGGCGGTTACCGCCCTCGGCATGCATTTCCGCCGCAAGCAGCAGGATGCTCGCGATTATTTCCTCGGCGGACGCACGGCGCCCTGGTGGGCGCTGGCGTTTTCGATTGTGGCGACGGAAACCTCGACGCTCACTATCATCGGAACCCCAGCCATTTCCTACGCGGGCAATCTGACGTTCCTTCAGCTAGTGTTCGGGTATCTGCTTGGACGCGTGCTCATCGTGCTGCTCCTGCTGCCGGGCTATTTTCGCGGAGAATTCTTTACCGCCTACGCGCTGATCGAAAAGCGCTTCGGCGAGAAAATGCGCGCTGTGGCCGCCGGCACTTTTCTGATTACGCGCGCGCTGGCTGAAGGCGTGCGCGTTTCGGCCATCGCGCTGGTAATTAGCGTCGTGCTGGGCACCTCGGAAAAGTTTGCCGTGGTGCTGGTGATTGCCCTGACCATCCTCTACACACTGGAGGGCGGAATGAAGGCGGTCATCTGGACCGACGTCGCGCAACTCCTGCTCTACCTGACCGGTAGCGCCGTGACGTTGTTTGTCCTACTGCACCGGATTCCGGGCGGATGGAGCGAAGTCACGCAAGTAGCGGCTGCCGCCGGCCACAAACTGCAAGTGCTCGATTTTTCGTTCGCTTGGTCTACGAAATACACGTTTTGGTCGGGCCTGATCGGCGGCGCGTTCCTGACCATGGCCAGCCACGGGACCGATCAAACCATTGTGCAGCGCTTGCTCGCCGCGCGCAGCGAGCGCGACAGTCGACGAGCGCTTCTGACCAGCGGCGTCATCGTCCTCATCCAGTTCACCGTGTTTCTGCTGATCGGAGTGCTACTCTTCGTCCTTGCCCAGCACGCACCTTTGCTCGCAGCAGGCGAGCGCGCCGATCGCATCCTTCCGCTGTTCCTCGTGCGCGAGATGCCGCCCGGGCTGGCAGGCTTGCTGCTAGCCTCCATCATTGCCGTGGCAATGTCTAACGCCAGCGGCTCGCTGAATTCGCTTGCCGCATCAAGCGTTCTCGATTTTTCGCGCCTGCGCGGAAAGTCAGCCGATTCGGCAAGTTTTCTGAAACTTTCGCGGCGCATGACCCTTGCATGGGGTCTCGTATTGATGGCTTTCGGTCTGAAAAAATGGGGGCCGCTGCTGGAAGCGGGACTGACGATAGCGTCGCTCCCTTTCGGCAGTTTGCTGGGATTGTTTCTTCTGGGGACGCTCGATCGCGGCGCGAACGCTCGTGGCGCGCTCATCGGCATGTTCGCAGGACTGGCCGGGATTCTCTGCGTCTCTCGATTCACCGCTGTGGCGTTTACCTGGTACGTGATGATCGGAGCGGGCATCACGTTCGCCATTGGATCTATTATTAGCCGCATTAAGACGCGGGCTGAGGCATCGCCCCAGTAGGTTGGCAAGACTGCTCGACGCAAAAAGGAAAATCGTGGCCACCACAGAAGCGCCGACCGGAACACC
>CATPAM010000196.1 GCA_955651735.1 Candidatus Acidiferrales bacterium
CCACCACCACCTGCATCAATTGCGTTGCCGGCCGGACGAGGCCCGCCGCATGCAGCATGCGCTCGGCGCCGAGCAAGGAACTGCCGCCAAATTTGAAGGCCACCAGCGATTCGCGAATGGCCGGCGAGCTCGCCCGCGCAGCCGCACGAGCGCTCGCCAAGTGGCGTTCTGCCAGCAATTCTTCTTCTGCGTTTTCCGGGATCATGACTGCCGCTCCTGTTGTTCCCGCGGGAGCGACTCTAGAGGGGGTTGAAATAAGAAACCCGCCGCCAGGTTCGCTTCGGCGGTGGGTTGGAAACTTTTTCTAGCTTGCTAGCTGTTTCTCCACGCGCCGGAAGCCGTCTTAGTGGACGTAGTCTTAGTCGAGGTAATCGACATCGACGACGTCGCGCTGGTAATTCGCTTGGTGGCGGTGGACAAAATCATACCAGTTGTCAGATTACCATAAGCACCTTCCACTCCCAAGCGAATAAAAGACGAAGTGGGCAACGAGGTGTCCTGCCGATTAAGCTTTCGCGCTCGGGGACAGGGCCGGGACGAACCGCCTCCAACGTCAGGCAGTGGAAGCCTCGAACACCAGGCTCGAGCACGTGAGGCCGGACTCGGCCTTCTGAAGTTCGGAGATATCGAGCGGCGTGACGTGAAAACCATGCGCCTCCAGGCGCGCACGTGTCCGCGGGAAGGACGCCGGGAAAATCACCGTGCCGGCAATCGCCAGCGCGTTGGCCGCATGCGGCTCCTCAGCAGCGACATCAATCCATTCGAAACCGGCGAACGGTTTCGTGTCAAACCATGCGCGATTTGCCAACAGCGTGTTGCGCCCCACATAAGTAACCGCCGATTTCAGATGCAGGCAGCCGCTCACGGCAACGCTGACGACCTGATAGCTATACGGCGCGAGGATGGACGCAAGCTGCCGAATGCCCTCGGCATTGGTGCGACTCGAAAGCCCGGCGAACAACCTTCGCTCCATACGGAGAAGATCGCCACCCTCGACCTGGCCCGGCAATTCCACGCGAGCAAGTTTGCGAAATTTGGCAAGCGCCTGCGCGATCGAAGCCGCTTCCGGCCTCCGCTTCTCCGTTCCTAGCGGAAAAACAATCGCCAATTCGTCAAGCACTATCGCGGGATCTTCGACGAACATCGAATCGGGAAGAGCCGGCTCTGGCCGGAGAGAGACGACGCGCGCGCCGAATTTCTCAAGCAGCGCCTGGTAGGCGCGATGCTGCTCTTCAGCCTTGGCGAGATCGATCGGCTGCCGGGCGACAAAGGTCAACTCACAGTTGACGATGCCGGGACTGACGGCGCGCGTAATGGCGGTGAGCACAGCCGCAAAGTGTACATGAAAATGCTTTCCGTGCTGCGCTGGTCCTCTGCTTCAGCGTTTGCGTGATATATTTCAGCTTCAAAGATCGGGACGATCTCCGCTCTTGTGCCCGAAACATGGAAAGGGTTGAGCCGATGCCAGTATGGCGGCAAGCGTCCAAAGTAATCACCGCGGTTCTCCTTTTGTCGAGCGTAGCTGGCGTTGGATATACGGCAAACTCCGACGAAAAGTCCGCCGCAGCGGTTGACGAAGTCTTCAGCGACCTCACGAAACCCGGCTCACCCGGCTGCGCCCTGGCCGTTTATCGCGACGGCAAAATCAACTACGCAAAAGGCTACGGCCTGGCGAACATCGAGGAAAACGTCGCCATCACCCCGCAATCGGTCTTCGACATCGGCTCTACGTCGAAACAATTCACCGCCGCCAGCATTCTCTTGCTCGAGAAACAAGACAAACTTTCCGTCAACGATGACGTTCGGAAGTTCATTCCCGAGCTGCCTTCCTACGGCCAGAAAATCACCATCCTGCAGTTGCTGAATCACACCAGCGGCCTGCGCGATTACCTGAGCCTGATGAAGCTTGCCGGAATCAATATCGACAGCGTGACCACCGACGCCGACGCGCTTGCGCTGATCACCCGCCAGAAGGCCCTCAACTTCGCTCCCGGCAGCGACTTTCTCTACAGCAACACCGGATTTTTCCTGCTTTCGGTAATTGTCCAGCGCGTCAGCGGCAAGAGCCTGCGCGAATTCGCCGCCGAAAACATTTTCGCGCCGCTGGAAATGACGCACACCCAATATCGCGACGACCATGCCGCGCTCATCGCCAATCGCGCGCTGGCTTATGAGGAACGGGAAAACAAGGACGGCTATACGCTCGATGTTTCGTATTTCGAGCAAACCGGAGACGGCGCCGTGCACACCTCCGTCGAAGACCTGCTGAAGTGGGACGAAAACTTCTACAGTCCGCGCGTTGGCGGCAAGGAATTCCTCGGTGAAATCCAGCAACGCGGCACGCTGAACAATGGCAAAGTTCTGGACTACGCCAAGGGCCTGTTCCTCCAGGATTACCGTGGCCTGCAAACCGTGAGCCACGGCGGCGCGTGGGGCGGCTATCGCGCGGAGCTGCTGCGCTTTCCAGAGCAACATTTTTCCGTCGCGTGTCTTTGCAATGTCGGAGACGCCGGCCCCGCCAGGCGCGCGCACCAGGTTGCCGACATCTATCTCGGCAGCTTAATGAAGCCCAAGGAAAGCAAATCGAAGGAGAGTGAGAACAAGGAAAAGAGCGAGATCACATTGGACGCGGAGCAACTGAGAAATTACTCCGGCGAGTATTGGAGCGAGGAGCTAGGAGTCGTTTACCGCCTCGGTGTGACTGACGGCAGAATCAAAGTGCTCTCGGTTGCCGATGCCTCAGGATCGCCGCGCGTAAACAATTTTTCGACCGATATACTGCGCGCCGTCGGCGCCGATGAATTCGAGGTGGGCAAGTTCAGGGTCATCCTGCATTTTCAGCGCAACGCGAAGCAAACTGCCTCCGCATTCACGCTAGACGCTGGGCGTACGAAGGGCATCGCTTTTCGGCGCAAGCAAGCGCCAGGAACCTAGGGAAGAGAAGTCAGAACCAGTAGCCGCCTGGCATCGGCGCGAAGTGCTGAATCCAGAGCTTGGTAATGCCTGCGCCCAGCAGCATGCCGCCCAATATCAGGCCAATGATGCCCAGCGTCATCCATATATCCGTCTTGGTTGACTTCGCGTTCTCCGTTTGCGGTTTGCCGTCGACCCCATTTGCTGAAGCCACGGGAGCAATCGCCACCGGCACGTCAGCGAATTCCAGCCGAACAACAAGACAATAGCCCTTGCGCGGAATGGTTTCGATGTATAGAGGCTTGTCCGAGGAATCCCCCAGCGCCTGGCGCAGCTTGTTCACCGTGGTGTTGACGTTCGCGTCGTAATTGACGTGCGTGTCGGCCGGCCACAGCCGCAGCCGTAACTCATCGCGCCTCACTACTTCGCCTTGCTTTTCGATAAGCGCCAGCAAAACTTGATAAACCTTGCCTTGCAGCTTCAGCCTCGCCCCGTTTTTGCTTACTTCCTGGCGCTGCTGATCGACCTGGAAGGGTCCAAAGCGGATATACCGCGAGCTTAACGCGAGAACGCGACTGGACCCTGCTGCCATTTCAGGCTCCAGGGTTGAGCTTAAATTGGGTCCCATCACCCCGCCTTTACTGCTATAGACGTACGAGCCGCCGAAGTGTTTATCTGGAATACGAGAAAAACCCGGGGTAGGTTTCCGTTTTGTGTCAGAAACTCTCTACAAATCTACGAAGCCATATCGTGGAAACTGTATAAGTTTCAGGGACTGCACACGATGTTGAGGTCCGACGTTCCATAAATTTCAGCTTAAATCAAGCCGAGTTCATTCCCAAGTATCTGAATAAACAGACGCTTACCTCTTAACCCTCAACTGAGCGACAAATAAGACAGAAGTTTTCTCGCCTGGGCATTCGCCTGCCAATTTGGTTGGCACCGTTTATTGCGGGCACATCCTGTCGTTTTGCTCAATTGAATCAGCCGTCGTGGGGAAGTTGGCAATTCCCGCGTAAACGAGTCTTCGAAGGAGAGTGCTATGCGCAGGCTGGTACAGGTTTCGGTGTTGGCATGGTTGTGCATTTTGGGTACAAACGTAGCGTTGGCGCAAAGAGTTACGGGCACGCTTCGAGGCCAAGTCTTAGACCCCGCGGGCGACTCGGTGCCAAATGCCCAAGTGACGGCAATGAACGAAGATACCGGTGTTTCCGTTACGATGAAGACGACTTCTGCGGGAACGTACACTTTTCCCAGCGTCCTTCCCGGAAAGTATTCGGTCACGGTAGAGGCTTCCGGATTCAAAAAGGTCGTCAGGTCAGGCGTGGTGGTGCAGGCCGATCAAGATAATGTGGCAGACGCCAGGCTGGATTTGGGGACGGCCACCGAAACGATCGAGGTAAGCGCATCAACGGTCGAAGTACAAACGGCCTCCTCGACGGTAAGCAACGACTACGATTCCAGCCAAGTTTCGAACCTTCCCACGGTTGGCGGAACACAGAACGGCAGCCCATTCAACTTGGCAATGCTGGCTCCTAATGTGATTGCTCAACCGGGAGGCACGGTTGGAGTTGGCGGGTCGGTCGGAGGTACACGGCCGAGAGAGAACAACTTCGTTGTGGACGGTGTGGACGATAACAACTTGGGCGTTACCGGTCCCAATTCTACGGTTATCCCGGACGCGGTGGGCGAGTTCGTGCTATTGACGAACCAGTTCAGCGCGGAATACGGCCATTCCGCCGGAGGCCAATTTATTCTGGTCACCAAAACAGGTACGAACAATTGGCATGGTTCCGGCGAGTGGTATGCCCAGAACAGAAACTTGAATGCCATGGATAACCTAACTAAGGCCGCCATCAGGAGCGGGACGATCACCACACAACCGCCTTTTGATAACAACCGGTTCGGGGGCACTTTCGGCGGCCCGCTAGTTAAGGACAGGTTCTTCTTCTTCGGCGCCTATGAGTACACGACCCTACATGGCCAGGGCTCAGCCACCCCGCTCCTTGCACCGACGGCGAGCAGCTTGGCTACCCTTAAGTCTATGGCCGCCGACTCCGCAGTCTCAAATATTTTGAACAATTTTCCGGTGGCTGGCCAAGCCGACGTGCCCGCGAAGAACTGGCCGGTAGTAAATGGCACGCCAATTCCCATTGGGAACCTGACGATCTTCAGCCCGGTGTTTCAGCGCGAGCACGACGCTCAGTTCAATACTGACTACACGCGGGGAAAGCATCAAATCGGCACAAGATTCACTTTCAACCAGGAAAAGTTCATCTTTCCAGTAAACTCAACTCAGGCCGTTTTCAATCAAGACCAGCTGGTCCGCAACCGCAAAATTGCCCTGACCGACGTTTGGACACTCAGCAGCCATGTGGTCAACGACTTCCGCCTGCAGTATTCCTATTTCGGTGAATTTTTTGCGAATCCTTGCACGGTATGTCCGAACGATGTGACTATCGGCGACCTCGGAAGCACTACCATCGGGCCTGGGGACAACAATACCCAAAAGCAAAATACCTATCAGATCCGCGACAATGTTTCTTGGTCCCGAGGAAAACACACTTTCACATTCGGCGGCGAGTACACGCACTTCATTTACCCGCAATTCTTTTTAACCAGGAGCAATGGAGACTATTGGTACGGCACCACACAAGTTTTCATAAGAGACCTTAAGCCGGACAATGTGGGCAGAACGTTGCGCAATGCAGGAACCGGAAGTTTTCTTGGAACGCAGAGCTTGTTTGCCGTGTTCGCACAGGACGATTTCAAGTTGAACCCGCGCCTGACGCTAAACCTCGGTCTGCGTTACGAATACTGGACCAATCCTGTCGGCGACGATACACAAGCGCTAAATGCGATTTCCAATGTTCCAGGCGTGATCGCCTTCGGCAAACCAAAGACCGACAAGAACAACTTTGGCCCGCGAGTTGGCTTGGCCTGGGATGCACGGGGTAATGGAAAGACCGCTGTTCGTGCCGGCTTCGGCGTATCGTATGGCTGGAAGTTCCAGAACTTCGCCTCCATCACCTTGCCTCCGCAGTTGCAAAGCGAACTGAACGAACCCTCGGCCTGCACCCTGACGCCGCAACCGTCTTGGTGCGCGAGCGGAACGGGATTCTTAGCCGGTGGTGGCTTGCCGCAAACCTACATCGCGCCAGCCACACAGGCTGCGGCACGCGGACTAACCACTAGCTTCATCGACGACACCGTCATGCCCAAGTACATGAACTGGACTCTGGCCGTAGAGCACCAGCTCTATCGGAACGCCACCCTCGAAGTGCGCTACCTCGGCACCCGCGGTCTATCTTTGCCCGTGCAATTCCGTCGCAACCACATCAGCGCCTTCGATGCCGGGATCGCACCATTACCGACATTCTTCAAAACGTCTGACGTTCCCGCCGCTTGGACGGCAAGCACGCCTACCGATGCACCCTTAAATGCCTTTAACTCCAACATTTATGCCCCTTATGGATTCCGCGGAAACGTTACGGCCGACCCGCCCTTTGGCAGCAGCACTTACCACGGGGGCTCATTGAACTTCAAACAGCGGGCGCGTTACGGTATCACGTTAAATGCAAACTATACCTACTCTCACGCCCAGGACAATTCCACCAATGAGTTCTTCACCAGCCTTCTCAATCCACGCCGGGCCCAGGACACGACTCGCCTTCGTGAGGATTGGTCTAGTTCCGACCTGGACGTGCGTCATCATTTTGCCCTCTCCCTGTTATACGAGGTGCCAAAGACCCACGCGGACAGCCGGTTGTTAAAGGCCGCTCTCAACGGATATGAAGTCAATACGGTGTACATCGCCCAAACGGGACAGCCAGTCACACTGCAATCGGGTAATGCGGGAATTGACTCCAACGGGAATGGCGACACTGCGGGAGACCGCGCCTCGCTGAATCCATTGGGAACCGGCCTCGTAGGCTCCGACGTCTATGCGGTATGCGAACTGCCAGGCGGAGCGACCGGCCTGTCCAACGGGGGAAAGGGCGCTTTTGGAACCCCCACCGGCGTTGCTGCTGGCGGTGGCTGCTTTGATCCATCCGATCCAACCGGAACTAGGACTTTCCCTGCCATCGGCTACACGCCGGTGAATACAAGTGCCAAATTTATCGTGACAGGTCCTGGCGCGAGAGCCAACGTGGGCCGTAACTCTTGGACCACTCCCGGATTTGGCATATTGAACTTGGCCGTAGGCAAAAAGACCTATTTTGGAGAGAGCAGATTCTTAGAGGTTCGAGCCGACGTCTTTAACATTCTCAACCACAAGAACTACTCCCTTAGCAATGGAAATGTTTTTAACACTACGGGCGTGACGGTTGCCACAACGACACCCGGATACGTCGTTCCCACGCTCCCGAATTTCCTCAACGCTCCGGCATTATTCAGTGGCGGCAACCGCACCATCACTCTGGTACTGAAGCTGACGTTCTAGCTTCGTCTGGCGCGCGATGTCCGGCGGGAGGCGCCCTGGCGTCTCCCGGGTGGTGCTCTGATGTCGTGTTGTAGGTTCCTTTATGGCTTCCTGCTGTCTCTTGGCGTACTCAATAGCTATACCGCTGCCCAGACCACTGATCAGGTTTTGGTCTGTCTAACTGGCGGCGGAGAGTTTTTTTATTCATTCCTTTTTGCGAACATCAGCAATTGTTCCCGGCCTATACGGATGGCCCAGAGGCTTCGGCTTTTCGTCGCCGCGCATACCACTGTCGTAGAGGGGCTCCCAAGAAAGGCCGGACTTGGGCAGAGGGTCCATTTTGTATGCCCACCGATACGAAGGCTTATCTGCGCCGCCTTTCGTGCCTGCCTGCATGATCTCGTTCTTTGTGACGAGTCGGCCAACCACTACGTGAATACTGGCGAGCAGATTCCCATATCTGCTTGTCTGGAATCCTCGCACCTCCAACAGCAGCCGCACATCTTGGACCGTAAACGCTTCGGTGTACGCATCTCTAAACATTACTCGAATAGCATCCGTGAGCCCAGAGCATCCTCAATCTCAACATTCTCCTCGCCGCACAACTTAGAAAGTACGGCGACGGTTTGTCGCAGTGATC
>CATPAM010000197.1 GCA_955651735.1 Candidatus Acidiferrales bacterium
GAACTGTTCGGGTGGACATGGACTAGGTGACCCGTACAACGCCTTTCGGACGCCGGTTTATGTGTGACTTCTTCCGGCATCTCGAAAACGAGATACACTGGCGTGCCCTTGCAAAGGGTTAAATCCGTTGCAAAGTATATGCCTCGTGTAGAAACATTCAGCGACTCCGCTGTGTGCTCTAGCGCGGCAGACTTTGGAATACGCACGCGAAGCGGAATTCTGAGGCCGAGTCGTTCGGCCAGGCGTCGTTCGGTTCGAGTCATGAGAACGACATTCTCCCCTGGCTAATAAGGGAGCCTTGGAACCAAATTGATATACCTATTGGCGATTCTACTTCCGAGGGAAATACGGCCTAGGAGGGAATGGGCTGGCGAGAATCGTTTAGGCTGTCCAGACGAAGCTCCAGTTCTGGACCCGGCTGGTCGAAAGCTCTACCAGAAGTTGCACTCGAATTGCACCCAAACCACCGTTGCGACTGGCACAGAATGGCACATTTTTCTTGCCTCAATAAGGCACACTTTGCCTCGGTTTGCTTAGGCCTGAAGCCTTCGGAAGCCGCATAAATACTGGATTTTCGCACCTTGTCGAGGGCTTGAAACGTATGCAGAGTGCGGGAGGAGGGAGTTGAACCCCCACGGCCTTTCGGTCACAAGATCCTAAGTCTTGCGCGTCTGCCAGTTCCGCCACTCCCGCGGTGGTGATTACTCAGCACTTACAAGTCTCTCTGATTCCGCCGAAATTGACAACGTCCCTAATTCGGCCCTGATTTCAGGCGCCCGGCCGCCCTCGATGAGGCGAGCGGCTTCGCCAATGTCATTGTCACTGACAATGTTGTACCGCTGAAAGATTTCACGAGTCACATGCCCCGAAATAAGCATCGCTGTTGTTCCGGGACGCCCCGGCGCACCATGTTACGAACCGCGCTGCGTCGGAAGCCGTGAACCAATAGACCGGGCAACTCTGCGGCCAGGGTCAATTTGCTCCAGGCTCCACGGAAGTCGCGTCCCGAGTAAAGACATAGTCAAGCGGCCCCTTGCCACTGACGCATCTCGCGAGAAGCTGATAGACCTCCTCGGTCATCTTGGCGATGCGAGGCTTCTTGTTTTTCGTGGTCACCACACATGAGATTTACCGAGACAAGGTGGTGGCGACAAGGATATGACTGGAGGACCGAAAACCCACCTGAGTTGAAAGTCAGCGGGAGACGGCTCGATGGACCGGCTCCACCTCTGTACGCCGACCGCGCGAGCGCGGCCTTCATAAAAATTCCGGCAATGGTGACGGGCATCGATATTCCGACTGTCGGCTGCTGGGAGATAACTGCAAAGTCTAAACGTGACAAGCTCAGTTTCGTTGTCTGGGTTGTCCCTTAATTCTTACCGGTCACCTGCTGTTTTGCGCTACGGCCTATCTCTCTAATGTCCACAAACTTCTTGAACTCTGCGTCTGTTTTGCAACGTCCCATCGTATCCATCGGCGGTGAGGGCGCTCCAGTGCGAAATCGAATCATCCTGACTCAATTCGCCGCTGCGCTAATGTCCAAGTGTAAAGTGGCGTCTATGAAATCCGCTCGTTCCTTAGAAGCTTCTACCGAGAAATACCTCCGAAATTCAATTCGCGCATACTTCGAGGGCGAGCCGGGCTGCGACCTACGGTGGATTAGCGGAATAGTGCGCTCTTCCCCGGCACATGCTCGGTCAATCCTAGAGACAGGCTTCAGTCAATATGCGCCGATAGAGAAGTATCGGGATTTGATAGGTAGGCTCTGAATTACGTCACGCTCCGTGACCGAACGAAGGAGGACAAAATGCGCGGTTTCGTTTGGCTTGCGTTAGGAGTCCTCTTATTTCTGGCGTGGGGAGTAAGCTACATCGTGTTTCACGTCGCTGGCCTTCTAATTCATCTCCTTCTGGTTCTTGCGCTCATATCAGTCATGTTTCATGCGTTTTTCGGAAAGCGCGCGGCTCCGCGCCAATAACCACGTCTCACCCATTTCATCTTGAATGGACAAAGAAAGAAGATGTATGGTTTCATCCGGTCGCCCAGTCAAATGCGGAATCATTTCGCAAAGAGGAACGCGCGTATAAAGGAGCTTTTATGGACATAGGGAACCGGTTACGTTCTGTGAGAGAAGAGAAAAACCTGTCGCAGGGGGATATTGAACAGCGAACAAGACTGCTTCGCTGCTACATTTCGCGCGTAGAGAACGGTCACACCGTTCCGGCCATCGAGACCGCTCGAAAAAATGGCGCGAGCGTTGGAGATGCCGCTTTATCAGCTTATGTACGACGGTCAGCAGCCACCTGCCCTACCACTGAAAGGCGACGGAAAGCGGTCCGCTGAATGGGGCAGTGCTGGAAAGGATGCTCGTTTTCTGAACAAGCTCTGCCTGTCTTTAGCCAAAATGAGTGAGGGCGATAAGCAGTTGCTTCTAAGTTTTTGTGGGTTCCCGAAATTCTGGCACGTCAATTCCGGAAATTCTGGCACGGTCTGCACCTGCCGGCAAGATCTCTTGCAGGTTGAGATGACGCGTTCTTCCCGAGGGTCCGTCGAGATGGATAGAGCGCCCTCGTTCCAGAACCCGATCAAGGATGGCTGCCGCCATATCATCGTCGTGTAATACTTTTCCCCACTCACTCAAAGGCTTGTTGGTTGAGAAGATCATCGGACGCTTTCTGAGGTGCCGATCATTCATCACATGGAAGAGCACATTGGCAGCCTCTGGCCCCTAGGTCAGATATCCAACCTCATCGATGATGAGGACGTGGGGATGGGTATAGGTCGTGAGCGATTCCTGGAGGTGTCCTCTCTTGCTAGCATTGGAGAGGTCCTCGATGAGTTCCGCCGCGGTGGTGAAGAGAGTCTCGAAGCCGTTCTGGATGGCTCGGTACCCGATGGCCACCGCGAGATGGGTCTTCCCTCTGCCGGTCTTACCGTGCAGAACCAACGACCGTCCCTCGGTGACGAAGTCCAGCCCGAGGTAGAAGCCGATCACGGATTCCCGGAGCGTTGACTGCAAAGTGAAGTCGAACTCGTCGATGGTCTTGAAGAACGGGAAGTGTGCGCTCCGCGTACAACGCTGCAGTCGCGTCTGTTTCCTTCGCGCTACTTCTTCGGCCAGCAGCAGAGCTAGAAAGTCCCGATACGACCAACTTTCCTTCTCTGCCCGAACGGCAACCTCCTGATAGATTCGCCGCATGTGCGCCAGGTTGAGGCGCCGGAAGTGTACCTCGAGCTGCCCCTCGGAGAGTTCCAGGCTCTTCACAGTGTTGTCGTCATACTTCATCGATACACCTCGCCGATTTTGTTCAACTGTTTCCTTTTTCACTGGATCACCTCCTGGAAGATGAGCGAGCGTTGCACGAAGCGCTCTACATAAGAGGAACTGAACACCTGTTCTTGGATTCCTTCCTCCATCGCTCGGCGAAGAACCTCAGCCCCATGGCTCTGCAAGATGTCGTGCAGCCGATCGACGTCGTAGAACCATTGCCGGGGCCGCCGATGAACGATCTCGGTGAGGTAGAGGAAAGCAGGCTCTCCGAGTTCGAGCAACTGCTGACGCTTCAGATAGCGCTTGCCGCGCTTGCCCGATACCGCGGCCACCATGGCCGCGCGATGCGCGGCGAGCGTGGAACCCTCGTGCGCAACGAATTTCCGTGGATGGTTGACTTCATATCTGCCCGCCACGATGCGTACGCGATCGGCGTACAAGTACAGCGTCGCCGGCATGCTAATGGCCTCGGGAGGCATCGAATAAGGATGGCCATCATGCAGGACCGTACCCGTCGGTCCTACATAGACAGGAATGCGAAGCGCTAGATCTTTCGGGTGCACCTTCAGGGAACGAAGTCTTGAGGCCTC
>CATPAM010000198.1 GCA_955651735.1 Candidatus Acidiferrales bacterium
ACACCTCCACCAGGGTTTTCTCCGAGATGGTCGACTCCCTGCGCGAGCGCCTGACCCAAATCGCCTCCAGCCTCGGCACCCCGCCTCCACTCCCGCACTGAACCTGTGGCGTTGCATAATGAGCCGCGAGAACTTTGGAGTGCAGGAGCTTGCTCCCACTTTTACGGTACAGACCAAATCGTCACTTCGCTCTGTCCGGCAGAGGCTTTAGCACATCTCCACGCCAAAAAGCGACGGCAAAACTGCCGCAGTCCAAAAAAATTGGGTGGTCGCGCAATTCGCCTCTTCTCGATCGCCCCGCTATAATTGAATACGCGAAATGGCCAATCGAGCATATCTGCGCATCTGGACGCGTGACTTCTCCGAAACGACGATGATCCCGGAGTTCGCGCGTCTCCTCACCACCGCGCCGCTCTCCACTTCGCGAAGCGCTTTCACCGAACTGCGCGTTCAGGCCGTCGATCCCACGGAAATCCCCGTTGCCGAGTGGGACCTCCGAGACCAAGGCTACGGTCCCCCGGAGATTGGCGCACTCGCCGCGCAGCACCTGAACCCAGACACCGCCTACTTCGTTGGCGCAAATTGGGACCTCTGGGTCTTCGATATGGAAACTCTGAAGTGGCGGCGCGAGCCGCAGCCCCTCGCCCTCATCTGCCACGGCCCGCTCTACGAGGACGGCGTCGCCGCCACGGCCGGCCATTTCGCCGCCGATCTTGGATTCGAGCACTACTTCACCGGGCACGGCGGCCTTCTCGCCCCGAGTGCCGCCTCCAATCCCTTCGGGTCCTCGGACCATCCCCTCGAGCACACTTTCCGCCAGTGGATGTCCGCCAGCGGCAACCTAAAGGAATATCACGCCAAGACTCGCGAGAACATCCAACAAGTGTTCAACTGGGTGGAGGCCATCGAGGCTGCGCTGCCAGTCGAGCGCAGTGAACTCTCCTCCGAGGGGGAAGAAAATTTCGAGGCTCGGCTGGACGCCATCCTCGCCCGGCGTTAATCTTGGGCCTCGGCGCGCGCCGGAACGTCACCTCATCAGAAAAGCAACTTGGGCCGATGATTTCTTCCGTGGAGGACACGCAACGGCTAAAATTGTGGCATTACGCCTTTACATTGCCGGTTGCTAGTACGAAAAGGAGTAGTGAAGGTTCTATAATGGAAAATCTCACGGAAAGCGACTGTTTCCTGACGCCTGCTAACGAGCCCGCCGCCATGCCGTCCTTACCATCAGGGACGACGCGTGAAATCACCAGGTATCGAGTGGTCGTTCGCCATACTATTCGACGGAACGCAGCGCTGGGTATCTTAGCTGCGTGCTTTCTGGCTGGCTGCGGAGACGCGCCTCCGGACAAGCCCGCGGCGGAGGCAAAGCCGGCCGCGCCAGTCGTTCCCGAGGACATTCAATCCGCGGCGGATTCGCTGCTCGGCAAAGAGACTACCGTGCTGCTCTTCGGCGAACTGGCGAAAAACGGCAAGCAGGAATTCCTCGCTGCCAACATTGTCCCCAAATCATCGAAAAATAATTTGCCCGGCACGATTGTCACCCGTGCAATGCTCGCGGAAAACGATAACGGCCAGTGGATGGAAATCTTGCGCTGCGACGAACACCTGAAGAATGTGAAAGGCTTTCTGCCCGGCACTCCCATCGGTGGCGTGACCGGCTGGCGCTTGGCTTACGAGCAGGATCCCGAAAAAGGTCTGGCGTTGTACTTCACGCCGCTAAAGGGCGCGGTGGAAACTCACACGCTCCCCATCGGCGTCCGCTGGAATCCTGACAGTAGGCGCTACCAATCTCTCGACCGCTCGTACGAGCATTTTCTGAACGAGGCCACGTCCCTGAGCACCGCGCGATCCAGTTTGCGATGACCAACACCACCAAATCCGGGCAACCCGCGGCCGCCGCGAAAAAATCGCAGCCGCCGCCGGCCCATTCTTCCGCCTGGAAGAACCTGCTCGGCTTGGTGCCCTATCTCGCTCGCTACCGCCCTGCTACCGCGCTCGGCTTGCTCGCTCTCGCGCTGACCAGCATCGTCGGCAACATCATCCCGCTCGCCACCGGCGTCATGACCGACATTCTCGCCGGCAGCGATCGCCCGTTCCAAAGCAATACCCACGCTAAAGCGCTTGCGGGCGATTGGCTCAACCGCGACATTCCCTTCTACGCCCCGCACAGCCGCCACGCTCTAGGCATCTACTGCCTCATCCTCGTTGTCTGCGTCTTGCTCAAGGGCGCCTTGTCCTTCACCACGCGCTGGGTGCTTATCGGCGTCTCCCGTGACATTGAATTCGATCTCCGTGCCGGCCTCCTCGATCGCCTTCTCCTCATGGAGCCGGAGTTCTACGTTCGCAATCGCACTGGCGAGTTGATGTCCCGCGCCACCAACGACCTCAACAACGTCCGCATGGTCCTCGGCCCCGGCATCATGTATACCGGCCAAACGCTCGTGACCATGATTCTCGCCGTCATCATCATGGCGCGTCTTTCTCCTTCGCTCACGCTTTGGGTCCTGCTTCCCGTGCCCATCGTAGCCGTCGCTGTTCGCCACTTCGGCAAAGTCATCCACGATCTCTACGAAACCATCCAAGCCGCTCTCGCCACTCTCTCTGCCAAGGTCCAGGAAAATCTTTCCGGCGTCCGCGTCATTCGCGCCTACGCCCAGGAAGAAGCCGAAATCCGCGGCTTCGACGAGCCCAATCGCGAATACGTCGCCCGCAACATCAAGCTCATCCGCGCCTGGAGCATGTTCATGCCTTCGCTTCAGGCGCTCATCGGCACTTCCTTCCTCATTGTCCTCTGGCAAGGCGGCCATCAGCTCCTTCGCGGCCAAATCTCCCTCGGTGCCCTGATCGCTTTCTATAGCTATCTCGGCCTTCTGGTCTGGCCCATGATCGCCCTCGGCTGGGTCACCAACATTTTCCAACGCGGCGCCGCCTCCATGGGCCGCCTCAATTACATCCTTCGCGCGCAGCCGCAAATCGACGACCGCCACGGCGCCGTCGCTCCCAACGCCCCCATCTCCGGCGAAGTCGAATTCCGCAACCTCACGTTCACGTTTCCCACCAACATTTCCGGCAATGGCGCAACCCAAGGCAACGGCACCAACGGCAGTGGCGCGCATCCCGTCCTTCGCGACATCAACCTGAAAATTCCTGCGGGCTCCACGCTTGCGATTGTCGGCCCCACCGGTAGCGGCAAAACGACGCTTGCCGCTTTAATTGCGCGCCTCTGGGAAGCTCCCGAAGGCGAAGTGATCATCGATGGCCGCCCGATCCGTGAATGGCCGCTCGATACACTGCGGCGCTCCATCGGCTACGTGCCGCAAGATACCTATCTATTCGGCGAAACGGTCGGCGGCAATATCGCGTTCGGCCTCCCGAATCATGACACCCAGCAAGTTCGCCATGCGGCGGAAATCGCCAGTCTGGATTCAGACGTCGAAGGCTTCGTTAACAAGTACGAGACTGTCGTGGGCGAGCGCGGGATCACGCTTTCCGGCGGTCAGAAACAGCGCACTGCTATCGCGCGGGCAGTGATCCGCGACCCGCGCATTCTCATCCTAGACGATTCCCTGTCCAGTGTAGATACGCAGACCGAAGAGCGCATCCTCACCCGGCTGCGCGGCATCATGCACGGCCGTACCACGATTTTAATTTCGCACCGCACCTCCACCGTGCAGGACGCTGACCTGATCGTCGTCCTGCGCGACGGCCGCATCATCGAGCGCGGCACGCACGACGAACTGCTCGCTCGCGGCGGCTATTACGCGGATTTATACCAGAAACAGTTGTTGGAAGAAGAGCTCGAACGCGCATGAGCAACGTGCACGAAGAAGAAGCACTCGGCAAGGCATACGACGCGCGGTTGATGCGCCGACTGATGCAATATTTGTATC
>CATPAM010000199.1 GCA_955651735.1 Candidatus Acidiferrales bacterium
ATGGATCAATGCCTGCACGGATGCACCGTCGGGATTGGCGCGTGCGAACTCACGCGGATTGCCCGCCATCTACCGCCAAGGCGTGGCCGGTGACGAAGTCGGAAGCGTCGGAGGCCAAGAACACGGCCGCGCCCTTCAGGTTATGATCGCTGCCAAAGCGGCTTAGCGGAATTCTACTGAGCAAAGCGTATTTGTTGCGTTCGATGAGAACCCGAGACATATCGAGGCCGAACTGGTGTTGGGGAGAAGCGCCGGGCCACGGCCAGCGGCCGCAAGTTGCAACTAACCATCCAAGTCGAATTGGAACATCGAACCAATAGCAGCTCCAAGACCAGTTTTCCAAGTTTGTGGTCGATTACTTCCGAGCGCGCCGTTATCCAGGAGCAGAGGCACCGGGTCAGATCCCTCGTTGCCCGCTGCGGCGATTCCTATCGCGTTCATCCTGTCTTCGCGTTTGTACGGCCGGGGCAATAACGAGGATTCTACTAACTTGCTACAGCCGAGCCTGCTTCGTCGCAAGATCAATAAGCAGGATGTCCGAATTTTCCCGCAACCTGTCGAATACAATCCGGCTGCCATCGGGAGTGATATCAAAGGTCCGCATCGCAGCGGTATTGTTCAGCCGGGTCAAACGCCGTGATCGCATCGTGCTAAGGTCAAGCAGCCAGAAATCCTGTCCGACCATCGTACTTCCGAGCATGTAAACCAGGCCCGTGCCGTCAGGCAGGAATCGCGCACGCTCACCTTGGCGCTGCACGTCGATTTCGGGCAGCTTCGCGGGTGTACCATCCGGGTGCACTGCCAGGAGCGGCGTGAGCGTGAACACCTGCGTGCCGCAATACACGATCAGGTCCCCGCGCGGAGACCACACCGGATCCAGGAACGGTCCTGTTGCTATCCGAACCGGCGAGCCGCCGTCGGTGGGTAGTTTGAACAAGCCCGCTCCATGGCGATCGCTGCCGGCCGCGACAATCCATTCGCCGTCGGGAGACCAGGAAGCCGTGCCCCGAACATCGACGTCGCTCGACAGGGCGTGGAGTCCCGTTCCATCCGCGGCGATTACGTGCATCTGCCGCTTCCCGTTTCGACTTAGCGCAAACGCAACACTGCTCCCGTGCGCCGAGACGGCCGGAGGCGACTGAAGCGTGCCTTCCGAACCTTTCCAGATCTCCAGCGCTTGCCCATCGCGATAGCTCCACAGTCCGTCAGCCCCGTCTCGCGAGGATAAGTAGAACAACGAGCTGCCTCCGAAGCGTGGCGTCTGGGCGCGCACGGTGGATACTCGGAAGGCTTCGACGTCCTGTTCTTCGACAACGCGACTGGTAATCGGAACGCTCCACAAGTTGACCTGAGCGTTCACGACGCAAGCGGCAAGACGCCGGCCGTCCACCGTGGCTGCGAGAGCGGTGTATTGTTCCAAACCCGAACTCACGCGGCGTGAAGTTCGGGTCTCCACATCGAACACCCACAACCACGGTCCGGCCCCGTTTTCGTTGTGCGCAACGAACATAACCGTCCACTCGTCTATCGGAGTCGGGTTCGCGATATCAGTGTTGAGATGAGTGAGTTGTACCGGTTCTCGCCCGTCGGGCGAAATGCGCCACAGGTCCATCTCACGCGTGGCTGGCCGACCGCGCACAAAGTAGATCCAGCGCCCATCCTTCGACCAGACCGGATAGTGGTTGTGCAATCCAGGCTCGTTTTTCACGATCTGGCGTGGATTGGCGCCGTTGTGATCTGCCACAAATGTGGGGTCGCCCGGTTCCCACGTGTGATAGACCAGCCGGGCGCCATCGGGCGACCAGGCAACCTCGGCGGCGCGTTCATCCAAAAAATTGTGCGGCGCTCCGCCCATCAGCGGCCACAGCCTGAGCCTCCTGCCTTCTGTTCCGGCGCTCCATACCTCCGATCCATCGCCAGAGAATCCGATTGCACGAAGGGGCGCACGCGCATCTCCGATCCGACCCTGGGTAATGTTTGCCAGACTGCTACCGTTGGCTTGAATCAGCCAGATGTCGAACGTGCCGCTTCGGTCGCAGATGAAGGCGACGAATTTCCCGTCCGGGGAGATGGCAGGGTTCGTTTCGGCTCCTTCAAAGTCAGTGAGCCGCGTGAACTGCGCATTGGAAAGCGGATTCTGGACTGTCTGCCGGGGGCGAAGCAAGGAAAACAATGTTGAAAGGGCAACTATTACAAGGATGGCAGCAGCGATCCATACCCAGCGGGATTTCGCGAGTGCTGCCCTTGGGAATGGCGCCGCGGCTGTAGTCTTTCCGGAACTGGTGTCGCGCTTCAACCGCTTTAGATCGGCCCGCAACTCTGCTGCGCTTTGGTAACGGACGTCACAATCCTTCTCAAGGGCCTTTTGAATGATGCGCTCCATTTCGGGGGGTAGATCGGGATTGAGGCGAAGCGCCGAAATAGGCTCTTTGTTGAGCAGCGAATTGAAAGAGGCTGCCGAGGTGTCTCCGCGAAACGGGAGCACACCGGTGGCCATCTCGTAGAGAACCGCGCCGAAGGAAAACAAGTCTGTACGAGCGTCGAGTTCTTTTCCCAGAGCCTGCTCCGGAGACATGTATGCAACAGTGCCTAGGGCTGTTCCAGGACTTGTCAGGTGCTCTGGATCCACTTCTATTGTGGGCAGGACGTCGGTATCACGCGTCGTATTATTCGCGGAACTTACCTTCGCCAGACCGAAATCGAGAATCTTGGCGTGGCAGCCTTCGGTAACGAAAATGTTGGCTGGCTTGATGTCTCGATGGACGATGCCTTTCGAGTGGGCAGCGTTCAGCCCATCGGCCACTCCAATCGCCACATCCAGCAACATTTCCAGTTCCATGGGCCGAGCAGCGATGGCGTGCTTTAAGGTCTTGCCTTCCAGATATTCCATGGCGATGAAGGCTTTGCCATTTTCCTCGCCGATGTCGTGAATAGTGCAGATATTCGGATGGTTCAGTGCCGATGCAGCCTTGGCTTCACGGCGAAATCGCTCCAAGGCTTGGCGGTCTTGGGCTACGTCTTCAGGTAGGAATTTGAGAGCGACGAATCGGTCAAGGCGCGTGTCTTCGGCCTTATACACAACGCCCATGCCACCCCCGCCAAGTTTCTCGAGGATGCGGTAGTGAGAAACGGTTTGGCCAAGAAGCGACTGAGGGTCAGCCATGTGGCGGCTATCTTAGGTTGCGTGTCCGGGGTAAGTCAACGAATCTGCCCGTTTTGCAAGACGATTCTCGCGGCAGATTCTGGCCAGTGCCTGGTAAACGCATTATCGTACATATGGATTTGTAGTTTCCGATTATCCGACGCAATTTAAAAGGCGCCCCTTTTGGAGTAGGGTTTTGAGCTCAATCAAGTGGGCTGCGAAGCAAGAAAAATTCCGGCCGCGGAAGAGGTGTTTTTTCTTTACTTCCACGTTTATAGAACTAATCGGGTGTTAGCGGCTGCCTGGGCGGACTACTTGGTGATTAGGGAAGAGAGCGGGGCTAGAAGTAGGGTCGCTATTGCTTACCACAGCAAGCTGAAGAGGTGCACGAAGGTTGGTCCCCGGCAGAACAGCTCTGATGATTGCACCCCCTCCCTCTTTTTGTTAGGCTTCGCGCATTACAACTCTGTGGGAGGATCTACAATGGCGTTCTGCAAAGCGTGCGGCACGGAGCTAGGCGGGGCGGCGTTCTGTCCGAAATGCGGTGCGAGCCAGAATGCTGCAACAGTACCGGCAGCACCTTCCAGTGATGGGCTCGCGGAGAACGTGGCCGGATTGCTCTGCTACTCTGTCGGCTGGGTCACCGGGATCATCTTCCTTCTGATTGACAAGCGGCCGTTCGTGAAATTCCACGCGGCGCAATCGATTGTAGTCTTCGGCGCGTTGACCATTTTGCGAATCGGCGTGGGAATGATCATCAGTTTTGCCGGCCTGCTCGGTTTCGGTTTGTGGGCGGCAATTTCCATGCTGATCGGCTTAGTTGGCCTAGTGCTCTGGATACTTCTCATGGTTAAGGCGTATCAGCACGAACTCTTCAAGCTGCCAGTTGCGGCGGGAATCGCCGAGGGAATTGCGGGGAAGTAGCGCTCGACCAAGGCCCGGTGAGAGACCGTCCTGGCGTGGATCCTTTTGACGATGCTTTGTGGGGGATCGCCGACGCGTTCTTGGATGTGGCCTGCTGACGAGCATTCTCAATCGCGATTCGGAGTGAACGATACCGAATCCTGGCCTGCTTCCAGATAACTGTCGCCAACAGGATTTCCCACCAGCTAATTTGGACTCAGTGCGCTGCATGCGTATTATCAGCAGAGAATCACCAGTCGAGGCTTTCCGAGGTGCTAACCTTGATAAGCTAAGTCCGCTCTGTAAAGGCTGAAGTAAGCCTTGTAATTCTAGAGGAGCTTTAACGGTGAATTTTTGGAAAGCCGACACTAATCAGGCGAGTCGAACTGAAATCGTTATCTAAATCTTTTGCGTGGAACGTCAGAGCTTCGAAACGACTTGCTGGGCAAGCGTCTTCTCCATAGCCTGCTTTTTTTCAATGGGTAAGTCGCCGTAGACGGCGACCTTGAACGCGATATCCCCCTTCTTGACGATGAGGCCGACATTGCTGCTCACGGCCAAGTAATAGGCATCATCCCCGATGCCACTGATCGACGTGACGACAATTGTCTTCACCGGGGCCAGCTTGCCCGCCTGGTACGCATCGAGGCCCTCGAGCACAAGCGTGACGTATTTAGCGCCCTTTGTGACATCGCTAGTCGCATTCCAGGTGCACGTTTTCTTGAACGTTGGGGTCTGGTACGAACCAGCACCCACCGAGACGCTCAGGGCGGCGCTTACCTGGGCCTGAGTGAGAAGTGAACAGGCATCGCAGTGGTGGCAAGCGCAGGAATCTCGGCCCATTCTCCGGTCCTGCTGACCTCTCAACTGGGGGCGGCCTCCGCGGACGTCTCTGCCTGCGCCTCCGTTGTCGTGCCGACAGACTTAGCCGTAATTTCGAGTCCATTCTTGTTCATATCGAATCTCTGTTTCCGGTCCAAGCCTTTGACGAACTCACGTGCTGCCTTACCGACCGCTCCAGGAAGGCTCGACGCCTCCACCTTGACCGTCGATTCCGCTGTTGCTTCATTTCGATCTCGATAGCGAAATTGCACCTCAAACGTTTTCATACTCCAAACCTCCCTTTTCTGACGACGAAAAACAGAAACCGGTTCGCGCACTCCAAACCACGTGGGGATCTTAAAACTGCCGTGACATTTAGCTCCGACGACGCTTTCGACTCGCAGCTTTCTTCCCGGAGCTCTTCGTTTTCAGGGCCTTAATCTCTGCCTTAAACTTCTCGTTCTCTCTCGTCAACGCATCGCGGGCAGCTGTCATTGTTTCGAGGTCGTTTCCCAATTGGCCGTTCTCTTTCTGAAGTTCCGCCACCTGGGTCTTCAATTGCTCGTTCTCTTGCAGAGTTTTTGTGTCTTTGCAGGCAGTCAAGGGCAAACTCAGCACTACTGCCACAGCAAGTATGGCCCAAGTGTTTTTGCGCGTCATACGTCATCCTTCGTTGACAAGAATTTGAATTGCAACTTGAACAACCGATAGCGGGTGAGGAGGGAAGCCACCGCCGGCAACTGAGCCAGCGTAAAGGAGTTTCTTAGATCGCGCAAGACTGATAAACCCGGTTTTGGAGAAGTGGAACCCACGTATCAGGTGCAGTC
>CATPAM010000200.1 GCA_955651735.1 Candidatus Acidiferrales bacterium
CGCTACTACGTCCTGACTGTGCTGCGCGGCGGCTATCGTACCGAGATCCTCCGCAAGATTTGGTTCGATCGTGCGGATTTACAGGTCTCCCGCCTGCAAACCTTCGGCCCCAAAGGCGCTCTGCTCTCTGACGTGCACGTTTCGGACTGGCAGCCGATCGTCAGCGATCAGGAAACTCCTGCGTCGGCAACGCCCAGCGCGGTCAGCGCCTTCCCGCGCCTGCTCCGTATTGACCGCCCGCACGACGACTACCGCCTTGACTTGCAAATCATCAAACTCTCCCTGAATGAAGACCTGCCCCTCGAGCGTTTCAAGCTCGAGCAGCCCGCGGGCAGTGATCTCGTACGTGTAGGCGAAACTGCGGAGGAGAAGCCCCGATGATGGGCGAACTCATCGTCCGCAATTTGCTGCATCGCCCATTGCGCACCATCGTGGGCGTGATGGCCGTTGCCGTGGAAGTCGCCCTCGTGGTTCTGATCGTCGGCCTCACTTCTGGCCTGCTCACGGAAACCGCCAAGCGCATCGAAGGAATCGGCGCGGACATCATGCTGCAGCCGCCTGCCGCCTCCATTTTCCTGGGCTTCAGCGGCTCGCCCATGCCCATCAAAATTGCTGACAAGCTTGCACTGATGAAATACGTGCAAGGGGTGGCTCCCGCACTGCTGCAATTCAACTCCACAGGCGGCGTCGAAGTGATTTACGGCATCCAGCCCGAAAGCTTTCGCTCTGTATCCGGCGGCTTCGTGTTCCTGCAAGGCCACGACATGCAAGGTCCGGACGATTTGCTGGTCGACGATTGGGCCGCCAAAGCTAAACATCTACAAGTTGGCGATACCTACAATCTCCTCAATCACGACTGGCATGTCGTCGCCATCATCGAACACGGCAAAGGTGCCCGCTTGTTCGTGCCTATCTCCACGCTGCAGGACCTGGTCGGCGCACACGACAAAGCCTCCATCTTCCTCTTGAAATGTACGCGCCCAGAGCACACCGAAGACGTAATGGACGAAATTCGTGCCGTGCTGCCTGGTTATACCGTTCGCCCGCTGAAAGATTTCTTGTCGCTCATGACTTCTACAAATATCCCAGGCCTTGAGACCTTCATCCACGCCATGATCTGGCTGGCCATCGCCATCGGTCTTCTCGTGATTTTCCTGACCATGTACACCACGGTCATCGAGCGCACCCGCGATATCGGAGTGCTGAAATCGCTCGGCGCCACCCGCAGCTTCATCGTCCGCGCCCTGCTCACCGAGTCTGCGGCGCTCTGCATTTTCGGCATCGCCGCCGGCATTGGCCTGAGTTACGCCGTGCGCGCGGCATTCCTGGCCGGGTTTCCAACGCTCTCGATCCTGATCACCACGGAATGGATGCTGCGCGCGGCCGGCATCGCTTTGGCGGGAGCGGTGCTCGGCGCAAGTTATCCGGCCTGGGTGGCCAGCCGCAAAGATCCCGTCGAGGCGCTTTCCTATGACTAGAAGCCGCAGCGATGGCGCGCGGCGCGGCTAGGCAGCGCATGGCAATCGCGGCTACAATACAGCCACCTGCCGGCGCGTTGATTTCTCCAGGGCAAAATAATTTGGAGCCGATACTCAAAACCGAAGGTTTGTGGAAGCTCTATCGGGCCGGCAAAGTGGAAGTGCCGGCGCTCCGCGGCGTCGACTTTGAGGTTTTGCCGGGAGAGGCGGTTGCGGTCATGGGGCCGTCCGGCTGCGGAAAATCCTCGCTTCTTTACGTCATCGGCGGATTGGCGCAGGCCACCCGTGGCCGCGTGCTCGTCGACGGCAACGATTTGACCGAACTCAGTGACGCGGCGCGTACCAAGCTCCGCCGCCACAAGATTGGCTTCGTCTTCCAGCGCTTCAATCTGCTGCCCACTTTGACTGCCAAAGGCAACATCGCCATCGCGCAATTCATTCACGGCGATGGCTTCGACCCCCACCGTTTCGACGTCGTCACCAAGATGCTGGGCCTCCAGGGCCGCCTGCACCATAAGCCCTCTGAGCTTTCCGGCGGCGAACAGCAACGCGTGGCCATCGCGCGCGCCATCATCAACGAGCCCAAAATCCTCCTTGCCGACGAACCCACCGGCAACCTCGATTCCAAAAATTCCGAAATCGTCTTGCAGATGCTCCGCCAGCTCAACAAGGATCTGGGGCAAACTATCGTGATGATCACCCACAATCCCGAAGCGGTCACCTACTTCGACCGCGTCGTGCACATGCGCGACGGCGTGATTGTCGACGGCGTCCCGGCGGACTGATATGGCCGGCCTGCGGCAAATCCTCTCCAGGACGTTTTTCTGGTCCTACGAACGCGGAACCTGGCAGTATGACGTCGCCGTCGTTCTCATTCTCGTCGTTGTTCTGCTCACGCCTCGTGGCTGGTTCCGCGACCAGCCGCAGGTCGGCATGCCCGCCGCATCCGATCAAGTCCAGCTTGTTCTATTCTCCGACGACGGCCATCGGCAGGGGTACCGCGTTGACGCTCGCGTCCTTGCCCCGCCAGAGCAAACGCCCGCGCTACAGAATGAACTCCACCAGGCTTTGCGGCGCGCTCTCCCCGATCTGCGCAACGGCCGGTTCTCCATTACCAAGATCGAAGCCGTGCGCGACGAGCAGGGCACCGTGATCGCTTACGAAGTCGAAATTCACCGCTGATCCCTGCGCGCATCCCTTGCCATCCGTGAAACTCCTGCCTCAACCCGCGCGTCCATTGCTATGTGCTACGATTACAGCGATTTCAACCGCCGGCCCGTCCTTCCGGCAGCAGGGGCTTAGCTTGAAAAATGCCGCTTGTTTCGTTGCACTGGTGGGGCTTTGCGCGCTCGCCTGTCTTCCGCAAGTGCGAGCCGCCGCCGCGCAAGAGGCCCCTCGCTGGACCACCGAAAGCGTTCTGAAAATGATGGACAAGTCCGCGTCCGATTTTCACAGTCTGACTGCGGACATCGAGCACATCAAGTACACCGACGTGGTCAAGGACACTTCCACCGAAACC
>CATPAM010000201.1 GCA_955651735.1 Candidatus Acidiferrales bacterium
AACGCGGAGGAGCTTGGCTTGCATTTCGAGGGGCAGCTCGCCGATTTCGTCGAGAAAGATTGTGCCGCCATTCGCGGCCTGGAACAACCCGGATTTTGATTTAGTGGCGCCGGTAAACGCGCCTTTTTCGTAGCCGAAGAGTTCGCTTTCCATCAGCGTCGGAACCAGGGAGCCACAATCGACAGCCACAAAGGGCGTCTGCGCCATCGTCCCGCGAAAATGAATGGCGCGCGCCACCAGTTCCTTGCCGGTTCCGCTCTCGCCGGAAATCAGGACCGGAGTGCGCGTGTCCTTCAGGCGGGAAATCATGCGCAGGACGTCCTGGATGTTGGCGGACGTGCCGATGATGCCGTCGAGATTTTCCTCGGTGCTGACGCGCTCCCGCAAAAATGCATTTTCCGTGACGAGACGCACCTTTTCCGCCATGCGTTGCAGCAACAGCCGCATTTTTTCCACGCGGAAGGGCTTTTCGATGTAGTCGTAAGCACCGAGCTTCATGGCATCGACCGCAGATTCGATCGAGCCGTGGCCGGTCATGATGGCCACTTCCGTGCGCGGCAAAAGAGTCCTTATCTGGCGAAGCAATTCTACGCCGCTCAAGGTCGGCAGCTTGAGGTCGGTAAGGACAAGGTCGGGTATTTCCCTGTCCAGAAGGGCTAGTGCCGCCTCCGCGCTTTCTGCCTCCGCGCAAGCGAATCCAAGGGTATTGCCGATGGTCATGCACAGGCGGCGAATGCTTTGCTCATCATCCACCACCAGTAAACGTGTTTTCAGTTCGTCGCTCATGGTTTCCCGAAGGTTTTCTCCACAATGGTCATCAATTGTTGCACGCGGAAGGGTTTTTCAATGCAGGGCACCCGGCTTTGCGCCAGAAAGGCCTGCGTCTCGCTGTTGGCGGTGTCTCCGCTGATGAGGATAATGCGCGCGCATAGTTCCGGCCGATTTTTCTGAACCCAAGCGTGCACTTCCGCACCATTCACAGTGCCCGGCATACGAATATCGGAGATAACGCCCGAGTATTTTCCACCGCTCAGCATCTTGAGGCCTTCGGCGCCGGACGCGGCATTGGCTACCGCGTATCCGTGGCGCTCCAGCGCTGCGCGCAGGAAAGCAGTCACCGATGGTTCATCCTCGATGAGCAAGATGGGCGCGAGGCTCGCGGGCGTCGGTATCTTCATCGCCCAGCCTCTTTTGCCAGCGCTGCAGCCACACTGGAGTCATTCGCCACCGGAACGCGCACGACAAACGTGCTGCCGCGCTGTTCGGAATTGTTCCAGCACAAAATCTCGCCGCCGTGGGCACGCACGATGCCGTAACAAATGCTCAGGCCCAGCCCCGTGCCTTTGCCGGCTTGCTTGGTGGTGTAAAACGGATCGAAGATGTGCTCCGGATCCGCGATGCCTGTGCCGTTGTCCGTGACGGCCACTTCGATGGAATCGCCGCGCAGTCGCGTGCGGATGACGATGCGTCCGCGCTGCCCGGATTCTTGTACAGCGTCATAGGCGTTGTTGAGAATGTTCAGGAAAACTTGCTGCAACTGCTGCGAATCGCCGAGCGCCGGGGACAGCTTCTCATCGAATTCCTCCATCACCTCCACGCCATGGCTGGCAAAGTCATAGCTGCGCAGCTTGATGGTCTGCCGCAGGACACTGTTCACGTGCACCAGTTCGCGCTGCACCGGCCGCTGCCGCGCGAAGCTCAGCAAATCTTGCACGATGTCTTTCGTGCGTTGCGTCTCCTGCAGAATAATCTGCAAATCCTCGCGCGCGTTGTCGGGAATCTGCGGATTTTCCAGGAGCAAGTCGGTGAAGCCGAGAATCGCCGCCAGGGGATTGTTCACCTCATGGGCCACGCCGGAAACCAGCCGGCCGATCGTCGCCATTTTTTCGGAGTGCGCCAGCTTAGCTTGCAGCAGCGTGGCATCGGTGACATCGGTCATCACCACCACCACGCTATTCACGGCATTCTGCTCGTCGCGCATAGGGCTCAAGCTGATGGAGAAATGACCCATGGAGGCGTCGCTGCGGCGCACGCGCAGCTCCAGATTCTCCACCTGTTGGCCGTGGGCCGTGGTTTCCAGGGCGGCCTCGAAATCCTCGCGGTGCGAACTCTCCACCCAGTCCACCAGGCGATATCCGATCAGCTCGTCTTCGCGGTAGCCAGCCTCAAAGCACCGGCGGTTCGCGTAACTGATCAAACCGGAGGTATCCAGCACCAGGATCATGCTCTGCGTAGTGTTCAGGATTTTCTGGTTGAAGTCGCGCTCGCGCTGCAACTGCGACTGAAAGGTCTTCTGCTCGGTCACGTCCAGCATCAGCCCGCGGATCTGGACGATATTTCCGCGCGAATCGCGAACCGCCGTGATGTTTTGCAGGGTGTGCAGGAGCGTGCCATCCTTGCGGCGCAAGGTCTCCTCGTAATTTCTCAGAACGCCGCGTTCCGCAAGCGCCTGCAAGAATCGCTCGCGAGCGGCCGGGGCCGGATACAGGTGCGGCCCGACATCGGCGCGCAGCAATTCGTCGCGCGTGTCGTAGCCGAGCATGCGCACCATGGCGTCGTTGACGTCCAGAAACCGGCCGTCGGGCGTCGCGAAAAACAGGCCTTCCTGAATGCTGTCAAACAGTTCGCGGTAGCGCCGCTCCGCTTCGCGGCGGTCGGTTATGTCCTTCAAAACGTGAATGGTGCGCGTATCGTCATCGGAGACGCCCGGCGTGCGCGACGTCGACACCAGAAAGATTCGCTCCCGAGAGGCCACCACATATTCTTCCCGTGCCTGCTGCGTGTCCCGACAAAACGGGCACGGAAGATCGCTGCCCGATTCCGCGATCTGCCGGAGGCTGCTCATAGCTTCGCCCACCAGCGCCACCGGCGGCACTCCCAGATGCGATGCCAGCGAGCGGTTCGTCCGGACGACGCGCCAGGAGCGGTCGTGTACCACGTTATAGTCGCTAATGGCGTCGATATCTTCCACCCACTGCCGTTTGGAGCGCTCCAATTGCGAAAATCGCCGGAAATTCTCGAGCGACAGCGCCGCGTGACTCGCTAACGCCCGCAAGAGCCGTTCCTCCGCCTCGTCCAGCTTCTTTTTCCCACACACCAAGCAGATCGCGCCCAGGCTCTCCGCGTCGCTTGCAGTGATCGGTACGAAAACGGCCGTTTTGTTTTTTTCCGCTTCGCCAGCCTCAACAGGCTCCGCCAACAGTTGCCGCACCTCAATTTCCTTGCCGAGTTCTCGCGCACTGCGGATCAACGAGGTGTGTTGAGCCGCATCGGGCCGGTCTTTGCCGGTGGACGTTTGGTAGGAATCCGTCTCGCGTCCGCGAAACACCATTACTGCGCACCACTCTGCGGAGAGCATGCGCGCCGCGCGCTCCGCGAAGCGCTCCAGAAATCCCGGCAGGTGTCGCGACTGCGCCGCGTCCACCGCGAGCTCCATCAATTCTTCGGCTCGATCATGCAGAGCGCGAGACCCTGCGTTTGTAGAGTTGCAGGGCACCGCGGCTCGCGGTGATTTCGGAATGGCTTTAGCTCTAGGCATTTAGGGTTGAGACGTGCGCGGGTGTCTCAATTTGACAATGGCCACGCCCTACCACGCTACTGGGCTATCTCAATCTGAGTCAATCACACGTCGCCAAGCTGTTGCTGAATCGACCATCATGCCAGTTGGATTTGGGGGGAAGGGCGTCTCAGCGTGAGACCCATACGACTACAATCCCTCGCCGCTGAGACGCTTCGCGCGGGATGCAGTACGGTCGGTGCATCGCGGGAACATCTCTAACTCCACTGTTGCCTTGCGGTTGGCCGGAAATTCGCGGCCACCCAGCATGATCGCTTGCTCCGCCCGATGCTGGCAACCCACGTGCCTTCTCTTACGCCGGGATATCCCATTCAGAGGAGGGGTCGTGTCGATGAGACCCAGTTGGATTCGCAGAGTACTTGTGGGCGTGACACTGTCGTCGGTTTTGGGGGCGTACGCACTGGCGCAGTCCGCGTCAGAGGAGGCCAAACGCAAGGTCAAGACCAAGGTTGCTCCCTCCTATCCCCAACTCGCGAGACGCATGAACGTAACGGGCCGGGTCAAGATCGAAGTAATCATTACTCCGGACGGACGAGTGAAGAGCACGCGCGCGCTGGGTGGCCACCCTCTCCTGGTGCAGGCATGCCTCGATGCGTTGAAGGAATGGAAGTTCGTGGCGGCCCCGGAAGAAACCACGCAGGTGGTTGAATTTGAGTTCAGCGGCATCAACTGAGGTGGGCCTTGCAACGGGGTGCTACGGCGGGGGCGGCCTGGTCCTAGGGAGCGTTTGGCAGGGGAGCGGAGGTTTTTCGCAATGACGATCGGCAAGAAACTTTATGTTGGATTTGGGTCCATCCTGGGCGTGCTGGTAGCGTTGCTGCTGGTAAACGTCGTTGCGGGCATCAAGGAAAGCTCGGCGCGCAAGGACGCCTCAACCGCTCTGGAGAGCGTACGCGCAATTGAAGCCGTGCGCTTTCAGATCATGCTCAATCGACTGAACCTCAACAATTTTTTGCTGAGCGGCGATCCTCGTGACGAGGAAAAGGTCACCCACGGACTTCGGGAATTGACCGACGTCATGAAGCGCGGAGAGTCGCAAGCAGGAAGCGATGCCCTGCGCACCGCGCTGATTCAGGTGGAAGGAACGGAAGCAAGCTGGGCCGACAATTTTGCCAAGCCCCTGCTTGCCAAACGCCATCAAGTGGATTCCGGGGATGCCACGGTCTCCGATCTCCAAATCTTTTATCTGCAAAAGGATCCCGCATCATGGCTGGCCAAATCGTCGGCCGTTCTCGATCAATCCAACGTGGACATTACGAAGTTTCTCGACGACTCCACGAAGTCTGCTTCGCGGGCCAGCACGTTTAGCACCGGGCTAACTACGTTGGGGACGCTGGCCGCTGTTTTGGCCGGGCTCTTCGTCGCCTTCTACACGGCAAAATCCATTACCGAGCCGCTCACCCACTTGATCACCGTCGCACGCGAAATCGGCGACTCTGGTGACCTCGACCAGAACATTGATATCCATCGCAACGACGAAATTGGAGCGTTGGCCACCACCTTTAACAACATGGTGGCCTATTTGAAAGAAATGGCCGGTGTTTCCATGGCCGTTGCCGAAGGTGACCTCAGTGTGGAAGTCGTCCCGCGCTCGAGGCGCGACACGCTGGGCAATGCGTTTCTCCGCATGTCCCACGGTCTTCAGGAACTGGTGCGCACCACACGCGAATCCGCCAGCCAGGTTTCCGCAGGATCCAGCCAAGTTGCCGGCGCGGCCGACGAATCGGCCAAGGTGAGCGTGCAGGCGTCCTCCTCGATTGAAGAAGTCACCAGCACCATGCACGAGATGAGCATCAACGTGCAGAACGTGGTCAAGAATACGCAAGTGCAGGCTTCCAGCGTCGCGGAGACTTCCGCTTCCATCGATCAGATGGTTACGTCCATTAACCGCGTTGCGGATACTGCGAAAGTTCTGCTGGACATCGCGAATCGCTCGCGCGAGGAAGTGGTCAACGGAATCGCCACCATGGAGAAGGCCACCGACGGCCTGAATCGCACCAATCACGCAATTCAGTCTTCGGCCGAAATCATAAACGTGCTGGGCCGCCGTGCCGATGACATCGGGAAGATTATTGAAGTCATCGATGACCTTGCAGAGCAGACCAACCTCCTGGCGTTGAACGCTGCCATCGAAGCAGCCCGCGCCGGCGAGCATGGACTCGGCTTTGCCGTGGTTGCTGACGAAGTTCGCAAGCTCGCAGAGAAGTCCACACAATCAACGAAGGAAATCGCCGACCTGATCCAAAGCATCCAGCGCGAGGCGCGCCAAGCGGTGGAAAACATGGAGCGCAGCACGCGAATCGTCGAGGAAGGGCTCACCCTCGGCAACGATCTGGGTTCCGCGCTGCATAAGATTTCCAACGTGGTCACCGAGGTTTACAAATTCTCCCAGGAGATTGGCGCGGCCACCAACGAACAATCCGTGGGTTCTACGCAAATTGCCAAGGCCACGGGTCGTTTGACGGAAATCACGCAGGAAATCAATTCCGCGGTCGAGGAACAGGCTTCCGGCGCGCAAGCCGTGGTGCGCGCGATGGACAAGATGCGCGAACTGGTACAGCAGTCCGCTTCCAGTTCCACCGAGCTTTCTGCCGCCGCCGAACAGATGCTGAAGCTTTCGCGCAACCTCCTGGACAGCATGGACCGCTTTGTTCTGGAGCAACACACTCCGCACGCCGGCGGTCCGCGCCGTGATCCCGCGGAAGGACGCCGCAAGAGGAATTCGCATCGCGAGAGGGAAGCGGAGTACGCCGTGGCGCGTCAGTAGCAACGGAACGCAGCGATGGAAAAAGACCTCCAAGTCGTCGGATTTCGCATCGGAAACGAGACGTTTGGCGTTCGCATCGGCTCGGTGCGCGAGATCGTCCGGGTTCCGGAGATCACCGCGGTTCCCAGCGCTCCGGAAACCGTTGAAGGCGTGATCAACCTGCGCGGAAAGATCATTCCGGTGATGGACCTGCGCAAGCGCTTTGGGCAATCGGACGTTCAGCCGGACAAAAAGAACCGCATCCTGGTGGTCGAACTGGAAAATAAATTGGTGGGCTTGATCGTTAACGCCGCTTCGGAGGTGTTGAAGATCGCGCCCTCGGAAATCGAAGCGCCGGGAAGTCTTTTTGCCGAAGGCGAGTCCAGCTACGGTACTGGCGTGGGCAAGCTCAAAGGCCGCTTAATCATATTGCTCGACATTGCCAAGCTCTTGCATCGCCCGGAGTTCAAACGATTTGAGGAGGCCGCGGAACTCGTAGGCGCTGCGAAGTAAGGCTTGGTCTGCTGAATTGCGGATGAAGTTGCTTTGCGCGCCGCGCACGTGCCCATGGGAACGCTCACCGCACAGATTCAATTGACCGAAGCGGAGCTCAAGCTCCTGCAGACGCTCGTTTACCAGGAATGCGGGATGTTTTTCGATGAGCGCCGCTCGCATTTCCTGAAGGATCGCTTGCAGCGTCGGCTCAAGGCTTGCCAACTCGATTCCTTTTACAGCTACTATCGCCTGCTGACCAGCCGCGAAGGAAAAAACGAGCTGGCCCTGCTGCTCGAAAATCTCACGGTCAACGAAACCAGCTTCTTTCGCAACCGGCCGCAACTCGATCTGTTGCAGAAAACCGTTCTTGAGGAAATCCTGCATCGCAAGCAGGAACGCCGCGATTGGACGCTGCGCGTGTGGAGCGCAGGCTGCTCTTCGGGGCAAGAAGCCTACTCGGTCGCCATCCTCATCTGCGACGCGCTGGCTTACTACTATTTGCGCAATCCTCTTCCGTTTGACATGCCGTCTCCCAAGCCGCTGATTCCGCCGCCGTGGAAGCTCGAAATCGTGGCTTCGGACATCAGCTACGCCAGCCTGCGCGCCGGCCAGGAAGGCCTTTACAAGGAAATCCAGATGGAGCCGGTGGATTACACCTGCCGGCTGCGCTATTTCGAGAAATCTGCCGAGAAATACGCGGTCAAGCCGCAGCTCAAAGAACTGGTGCAGTTCGACTTTCACAACCTGAAAACGGAATTCTTGCCGCGCCGCAACGACATTATTCTTTGCCGCAACGTCATGATTTATTTCGACGAAGCCGAGCAGAAGCGTCTGATCGAGAAGTTCTGGCACTGCTTGAATCCCGGCGGCTATCTCTTTGTCGGGCACGCGGAGAGCCTCTTCGGGCTGACACAAAAGTTTCGCATGGTGCATGAAAACAATGGCACCGCGTACCAGCGGCTCGAGGTCAACACGTGAGCGGCCTTCCCGAAGATCGCAATTCGGAGCTGCGCGCGCTTTTCTTCGAGAGCGCCAACGAACTGCTGCAATCTCTAAACGAAGCGGGGCTCGATCTCGAGGCCAATCCCTCGGACCAGGAAGTCATTCGCCGCGTGCGCCGCGCCGTGCATACGCTGAAGGGCGACTCTGCCGCATGCGGGTTTCACAAATTGAGCGAGCTGGCGCACGAACTGGAAGACGCGCTGTCTCCGCAAATTGGGCGGAACGCGGGTTCGCGCATGGCGGACGTCGTTCTGGTTGCTGCCGACAATTTCGGAGCGATGCTCTACGCTTATCAGCGCAACGCGGAGCCGCCCACGGCGGACTCCTTGCGCACTATGATCCGCAGTTTGATCGATGCTCCGACACCTTCCGCGTCAACGGCGCCTGCTGCCGGCGGTATCGCGGCTCGCTTTCAGTGGAGCGAATACGAACAGCTCATGATTTCCGAAGCGGTGCATCGCGGCGAGACTGTTTACAACGTCGCATTGCGCGTTGATCCCGACAGCTTGATGCACGCCGCGGCTTTCCAGTTGATTCGCAACGTCCTGCATAGTTGCGGCACGGTCATCGCGCTGCGCCCCGAGGATAGCTTCGCGACCGAGACGCTGGAGATTGTCGAAGCGGCGCTAGCCAGCCACCAGGCACAGGAGCACATCGCGCAGCGATGCCGCATCCCTTCGGTCGTTTCCGATTTCCGCATCGAGCGCGCAGCCACGTTGGAAACAGCGGAGCACGAGTTGCTCGGCGACCTATTGGAAGAGCAAGCGGCGAATCTTGCGGCCAAATCTGGTGAAATGGGCGCGAGCGCCGCAGCGCAAAAGTCGCCCGCGATTGGCTCGGCCGCCGCCACCGTCGCCGAGAGCACTCTGCGCGTGGATGCCGCGCGTATCGAGGCTGTCATGAACCTGGTGGGAGAGTTGATCATCGGGAAATCCATGCTGCATCGCAGCCTGACGGAATTTGACCAGCGCCACGCCCGCGATCCTGTTCGCGCTAAGCTGTCCGACGCGCTGGCGTTTCAATCGCGCGTCCTCGATGAGTTGCACAAATGCGTGCTGAAAATTCGCATGGTGCCGGTCGAGCAGTTATTCCGCCGTTTTCCGCGTTTGGTTCGCGACGTCGCCAAGCAATGCGGCAAAGATGTCGCGCTCGAACTTTCCGGGCAGAACACGGATCTGGACAAGGGCATCCTGGACGCTCTCGCTGAGCCGCTGATGCACGTGGTGCGTAATGCTGTAGACCACGGCGTGGAAGATGCTGAGGAGCGCATCGCTGCGGGAAAACCCGCACGCGGCACGGTTTATCTCAATGCCTACCACCAAGGTACGCAAGTGGTGATCGAGGTCCGCGATGACGGGCGCGGCATCGACCTCACGGAAATCCGTACGCAGGCGGTAGACAAGGGAATTGTCAAAGCCGGGGATATTCAACGCCTCTCTGATTCCGAAGCGATGAACCTGATTTTCGAGCCGGGTTTCAGCACGGCAGCGAAAGTCACCGAAGTCTCCGGGCGCGGCGTGGGGATGGACGTGGTCCGCACCGTCCTCGACAATTTGAAAGGCACGGTTCACGTTTCCTCGGTCAGGGGCCGCGGAACGACGATGCAGTTGCGCGTGCCGCTGACACTCGCCAGCATCCAGACGCTGCTGTTCCGCGTCGCGGGCCGCTTGTTCGCGGTTCCTCTCTCTTCGGTTGTCGAAATCACGCGCATCACCGACGCTGACATTCATCGCGTCGACCAGCGCGAAGTTCTGCGCCTCCGCGACCAGATCCTCACACTGGTGCGCCTGAATAGCCTCAGCCAGATTCACGCCGTGGCCATCCAAGAGCACATAAAGAAAAAGCGCAGTTTCGTCATCGTGATCGGCGCCGCGGAAAAGCGTTTCGGCCTCGTGGTCGACAGCTTGGTCGGCGAAGAAGAATTGGTCATCAAGGCGCTCCCCGGAGAAATCATCTGCAGCGACCTGGTCAGCGGCGCCTCCATCCTCGGCGACGGCACGGTCGTGCTGATTCTCAACGTGCCAGCGGTCCTCTCGCGCCTCTCTCGCGCAACTCCTCTGGGAGCCATCGCATGAGCGAGCGTATCCGAGTCTTGGTTGTCGATGATTCTGCTCTCATGCGGAAGCTCATTCCTACGATTCTCGAACGGGATCCATCCATCGAGGTCGTCGGCACGGCCATGGACGGCGCGTTCGCGCTGAAGAAAATCGAGGAGCTGCACCCGGACGTAGTCACGCTTGACCTCGAAATGCCGCGCATGGATGGAATTGAGGCGCTGCGTCTGATGATGCGCCGCGCGCCGATGCCCGTGATTGTCTTCAGCACGCATTCCAAGGAAGGCGCTTACTCCACGTTCAAAGCTCTGGCGCTAGGTGCCATCGACTTTGTCGCCAAGCCCCGAGACGCCGCGGCGGGTCATCTGGATGCCATCGCCGTGGAGCTCATCGAGAAAATCAAAGTTGCCAAGCGTGCTTCCGGGAGCAACATTCGCGCCACTGTGGAGGTCGAAATCAAGCCGCCACAGAAGAAGCCGTCGCGCGCAACGCTTCCGCCAAGCCGCGTCGTGGCCATCGGAATCTCCACGGGCGGCCCGAACGCGCTGCAATACGTGCTCTCGCAAATTCCCGCGGACTTTTCCGCCAGCATTTTGATCGTGCAGCACATGCCCGAAGGGTTTACCGAGATGTTCGCGAGACGCCTGGATGAGTGCTGTGCGCTCGACGTACAAGAGGCGCGCTCCGGCGACTTGCTGCTTGCCGGCCGCGTGCTGATCTGCCCCGGCAACCGTCACATGATGGTGCGCCGCATGCCTCGCGGCGACATGGCCGTGTTGTCTGATGGTCCGCCGGTCAATGGACACCGGCCCTCGGCCGATGTGCTCTTTCACTCCGTTGCCCAAGAATTCGCCCTGACTTCGGTCGGGGTGCTTATGACTGGCATGGGCGACGACGGCGCGGAAGGTCTCGGCGCCATCAAGGCCGCCGGAGGCATGACCGTGGCGCAAAGCGAAGACACCTGCGTGGTCAGCGGCATGCCGCGCGCCGCAATCTTAAAGGGCTACGCCAACAAAATTGTTGCTCTCGAGTCTTTGAGCGCATTTCTGGTGGGTCATTGCGGCAGCGACCGCGCTCCAGAGCGAGATCGCGAAAAAGGCGGTCGCCGCGAAAAGATCGAACAGAACGAGAAAAACGATAGGACACACGTTTCTTCCCACCGCACTTAGTTCCGTGCGATGGGAAAAGGAGAAGGCCATGCAACAATTTGCCGCTCTGCTCCGGAAAGACAGTCGGCCGGTCCGCTACTTGGTGGTGGACGATTCGGTATTCGCCCGCAAAAATCTCATCAAGATGATCGAGATGTTCGGCGGCGAGGTGGCGGGAGAGGCCGGCGACGGGCTCACCGCCATCGCGGAGTACAACCGCAGCAAGCCGGACGTCGTGCTGATGGACATCACCATGCCCCAGATGGAAGGCATCGAAGCGGTCGAGCGCATCGTCCGCCAGCACGCGGAAGCGCGCATTGTGATGGTCAGCTCCGTCGGTTACCAGGAAAATATTCTCGCCGCGCTGCAGAAAGGCGCGAAGCACTTCGTGCAAAAGCCGGTCAAGCCCGAAGTCCTGTACGAAATCCTGCGCTACGTGTTGAGCGACGACCCTAGCGCCGCCGGAGCGCCCGTCGCGCTCGCGGGAGAGCACCGCTCATGAGAATGGAACTCATTCAGCCGTTCATCAACGCCGCCGACGCCGTCTTTGCGGAGTCGCTGCAAGCGCCCACGAAAATCGTCGACCTCGCCATGGACGAGGAAACCTATCGCCGTAAGGGAATCGCCGCGCTCATCATCATCAAAGGCGAAATCGAAGGTCGCGTCATTCTTGATCTGGCTCCCGAAGTGGCTTTGAAGGTGGCTAGCCAACTCGCCGGCTCCGCGGTTGTCGAAAGTGAACAGGTCGCGCGCGAGACTGTCTGCGAGCTCGCCAACATGGTGATCGGAAATTCCGTTACGCTCCTGAACGATCAGGGCTTTCGCTTCAAAGTTTTCCCGCCGGAAATTCACATGAACGATCAAGGGCTAGCGGGCAGTGCCGACACCGAAGCCATGGTCATCTGCATCGAAACGCCCTGTGGCGATGTGTACCTCAACATCGCGATGCATTACCTGCATCGCCGCCGTCAAGAGCGCGAAACCGCGCCCGCACTCGATTGATGATTGTTTTTTGTTTGGGAAATCGGGGAAACGCAGCCTAGGCCCCATCCATCGGCGGCCTTACATACGCCGCGCCATGCCGGTAGAGTCCCACCGCCGGCAGCGCCTGCGAAAATACAATGCGAATCGGCACAAAGATCGCGCCCGCTCCTGGCGTGAACGGCACCGCAACTTCCGCGCGCGTGCCCTCCGGATACTGATTCCGACTGCGAAAACTCAGCCCGCCTTTCGATAGGTCCTCGCACACCGCCACTTCTTCCTGAAATCCTCGCCGCCGTATGCAAGCCAATACGCGCGCCTTCACGCGATTCTTCTTGCGATGCGGATTCACGCGCTCTTCCTGAACAGGCTTCGGTACTCCCTCCTGTTTCGCGGTCGACTGCGCTTCGATCCAAATCGATGGCGCATCGCAGTGCGTGCACAGCCGCGCCACGCACTTGCGCACCTCAAAAGATTTCAGTTGCAGTTCGTTCAGGTAAACGACCTCGCGCCGCTGGCAAAAGCTGCATTCCATTAGCAAGCGTGCCAGCGCCTCCTCGGCCATGTGCGGAGCAGGGAAGTCGATGCCCCAGAAATCCTCGCGCGGCTCCAAAATTACAAACGCGTACAAAAATCCCTCCGGCTCGCGATCGAACTCGGCTAACACGCGCGCTCGCGCCATCTTCCAGTCGTCGCCGTTCTGCCGCCGCAGCGTCAGCTCTTGTCCCGGCAACACTTTTTCCGGCAGGCACAATACGCCGCCATTGCGGCTGACCAGCAGGGTCTGCGCCGTCTGCTTCACAGCCACACCTCCGGCTCCGAACCACGATGCCTCCACGGGCATTCGGAAACTGACACGGTCGCTTCGCCGAAGTCCTTCGGGTCGCATAGCCTCTATTCGCCCAGGAAATGCGATTTTCAGACTAGCATGCAGGCGCGCGAGCAAAAGCACGGCCACGCCGCCTTTGTCGTACCCACTAATAGCGCGCTGTATTCGGCCAAGGCCGCGTCCCGCGCTATTGCTGTTTTGGCTATTCGCGCCGCCGGATTTGCGCTTTCTTGGCCGTTTTCCAGCACACTAAAGACAGGGAATTTGTCCCGTCCCGAGCAACTCCGTCTATTCAGTCTGGACGGCGAACACCTGTGAGCAACGTCATCGTCATGGATAATCGCACGACCAAAGGACCGTCGCCGCGGGCGGGGGTGCGCGATCGCCGCTACGCGATTCGCTATCCTTTTGCCGCAGACGCCGTGCTAATTGATTTGGAAAGCGGAGCGCAAGCCACCGGCGTGACCTCCGATATCTCCCTGGGCGGATGCTTTATTTGCACCGCCAAGCCTCTCCCGCTGAAAGCGCGAGCGCGGGTCACTCTCTCCCGCAAAGGTCAGAGCGTCGAAGGCCTTGCCGTCGTCCGCATCGTAAAGCCGCGCATCGGCATGGGCGTCGAGTTCATCGACGTCGAATCCGCCGGCCACGACCTCCTCGCCCGCTGGATCGACCACCTTCGCCAACGGTAAGCCGTCCTAAGAGGGCGATCACCGAAACAGCAGCGGCGTAAACGCTGAAAGATTCCGCCGCCAAACCATCCACGTATGCGCTCCAGGCGTCTCTATATCGACCTTGTGGACCCCTTTCGCTTCCAGCCACGCCCGCACTTTTCGGTTGAACTCAATCAAGCGGTCATCGACGCCGCAAGCAATCCACAGCAGCTTCACTTCGTCGTTCGCCTTCGCGTTCAAGCCCGGAAAATCCTTGTCGAATTCTTCCGGCAAGCCGCCCGAGCTGAACGCTCCTATCCAAGCGAACTTGTCCACGTTGTTCAAACCTGTGAGCAGCGACTCGCTGCCGCCCATGGAAAGCCCCGCAATCGCACGCGAGTTCCTGTCCTTGTTCACCAGATAAGCCGACTCCACGCGCGGCAGCACCTCACCCAGCAGCGCCTCGCTGAACTTTGCGAAATTGCGGTCGCGCAGCTCCGTATTGCGAAACGCACCGAACCCGCCGCGCAGAATTTCCGGAGCGCCATACCCCAGCGGCATCACCACAATCATGGGCTTGGTCTTTCCCTGCGCGGTCAGGTTGTCCAGAATCACGTACGCGCGTCCCACCGCCGTCCACCCGCTCGCGTCATCGCTGAATCCATGCAGCAGGTACAGCACCGGATAGCTCTGCTTCCCGCGACGGTCATACCCCGGCGGCGTGTAGACATAAAAGTCGCGCTGGTCTCCGACGACCGCCGATTTGTAGAAATGATGATGGACCTCGCCGTGCGGCACGTCGCTGACTTCCCACGTCAGAGAAGCCGGCCCCGGCACATGCACCTGGCTCGTGGTATTGAGCAGGTTGGGCTTCATCAATGGAGTCGAAGGATCAATCAGGTGCACGCCATCGGCGACGAATGCATATCCGTAGAAGTCGGGCGCCAGCGGCTCGGTCGTGACGCTCCAAACGCCCTGCTCGTCTTTCTGCATCGCCAAATCCTTCGCCGCGCCTTCCAGGGCGAGCGCAACCTCCTTCGCATTCGGAGCCCGAAAGCGAAAGGTGACGCGGTTGTCCGCGTGCACCTCCGGCGCCGGCGGCGTCTGCGCAAAAGCAGCAGAAGCAAAACCAAAGGCAAAAACAAAAGCAAACCGCATAAATAAGAATGTGCGTCTCATGGCGCTCCTGTTTCACGGCCGCAAGATGTTAACAGAGGTACGCTATGATTTGGAGCAATGTAGGGGCCGGGCTTTAGTTTACCCTGACCTTCGAAGGGCCCGGCCAGCCCCCAAATGACCGAAGAAGACAAAAACTCCAACCTCGACGAAGCGCTGCTGTCCGTGTGGCGTCAAACGCTGGTCGAACGCAAAAAGCGCGTAGTCCTAGGCGACGATTCCTATCCCGTGCAGTCCACCGCGAAGCGCAAGCTCGCGCAAGTCGATTTCGAACTCGCCGGCCAGCGCATCCGCGGCCTCCAGCAAAATCCTGCAACCGCATCGCGATGGGCCGCGCTCGCCCGCAAAGGCGCCAAGGTCATGCAATTCCTGATCGCCGGCCGCTACATCGCCGCCGTCAGCGACGCCAAAATCACCCACTTCGCCCGAACAAAATAGCGAGAAATTAGGTGTCTGAGCGATTCTGTCTTGATTGTTTTGGTTAGAACAGCCGAAACCTTTTCGCTAACATTAAACGAAGGCGACCCGAAGGTCGCCCCGTTTTTTGAATTGTAGATCTCTAATCGGTTCCGACAGAACTTCCTGAAGCAGTGCTGATGTGTGACTTTCCCGAGGCCAGCAGAATCGCCGCACGTGAAACTGGAATGGTGAATACGTTGTCGGCAGTCTGGATGTTGCTGAGGAAGTGCTCGCCCCCGGCTGTTTCGAAGGTCACCTGAGCTTTGTCGGCGGGAGCGCTTTGCACCTCAATTGGATGGACTATCGCACCGGCACGATTTTCGAAGCTGCTGAAGATTAGCCCCTCCCATTTATCATCTGCCACACGATTCACGCGGTATCTGCCCGCCGGAAGGGTTTTGCCAGCGACCACAAACGCGAACGGTATCGTCACAACGATTTGGTCTAAAACCTGGGCCTTGGCCGTGATGCCTAACCCAGCGAAACCGACAAGCGCTACTGCAATACGCAAGCACAGCCTTTTCATCATTTCTCCTGTGACCGTTTTGGAGCCGTCATTAGAGGCAACTGCCGCGCCTGGGTTTTATTCCGCAAGCGGGTTTAGCATCTGTGTCAACAATCATCCTCAAAACGACTACATACCGTTAGACGCGCTCTCCCCTGTAACAGTCACAGAACACGTTGAAAAGGTTTTGTCACCGCCAGCGGCAGCGCGCTGCTCCAAGAAGTTGGAGTCCGATGCTAAACGTTGCGCCGGGTCGGGCAGAGCAAGCCGCGCTGCTGAACGCTACTCTGCTGCGGGCGGTGCCGCTGCATCAAGAGGTGAGAACCTGATCTACGATCTGACCAACCGCCCGGTGCGCCTCCAAAATCGAGTAGCGGTGATCCATGGCGCCGGCCAAATCCGTATTTGCAAATGCGATGCGCCCAAACGGCGCGCCGCGCAAAACCTCGCGGGGTGCGGGCTTTCCGTTGCTCCCAAAGAAAAATCCTGGTTGCGGATTCAAATACGCGTGTCCCCATCGATTCAGAATGATAGCGGCAATATCCCGGCTCGCATCGAATCCGGCGTGCGCAAACATCGCGTCAAACTGCTCGCGGATGCGCTGCTCGTATGCGCGGAACGAAATGCCCAGCATTTCCGCGCGGCCGCGACGCCCCTGCTCCTCCGTGGGCAAACCTGGATAGGAATACAAAACCTTCAACGTGAGAACGACCGGCGAATCGGGACTGATCGTAGCGTCATCAATGCCCACTGTGGCCAGCCGCCGCACATCCATGTAATTGCCCACGCCTTCAAACCACCGGCAGCCGGTAATCCCCATCTTCTGCAAAAATCGCCAGTTGCGCACCGCAACGTTGGCCATCATGCAAGGCGAACGGTAGAACTGCGCGTACGCCTGCCGTTGTGCCGCCGGCAAATCGGTGATGATGTGCTTCGTGGTTCAGCTTCCGCCTGCGACTACCGCCGAGCGAGCTTTGACTCGGAAAACCTTGCCGTCCTTCGCGTAAGCGACCGTAAGGGAATCAGCCTTCGCGGGATCGCCATCATGGTGAACAGAAAGGACCGTCGCGGAGAGGCGAATCCGCACCGCAGCGCCCGGTGTATCCAGCGCCGCGAGCCTCACCGCATTGCGGCTGACCGCTTCTACCATCGCAGGTCCATCGATGCAACTGGGAATCAGCGCCTTCGCCATCAGCCGCGCAATGGTGGTGTTTCCTCCGGGAAACATTTGCACCGCCTCGCCTGCGCCATCGTCGAGCGGATGGAGCAAGTCCGCCGCGTAAACGCAATAGGCCGAAAGCGCATCGGGTCCCAGACCGGAGCCGCCTCCTTCCACCGGCGAGAGAAACGTCCGAATCGTCTCCTGGCGCAGCCCGGAGCGCTGCATGATGTGTTGCTCAAGCGTGATGGAATCAAGCTGCCGCGAAATTCCGTCGCCTTCATACATCGGCGGCTCAAATGTCGATTCCTCGGAAGCTCTCCCGGAAAACCAATGCAACAATTCCTTGCGAGCGCTTTCCGAAATGGGCGCGCCTTGCAGTTTCTTGCCGACCGGATCGACAACCCACATCCCGGGCTTCTGCCCAAATTTCGCGCCAAACCAAAATGCGTACTGCCCGTGGCTCAGCCCCGCGGAATCGTAAGGAGTCCGGCCAATCGTCATCTCCGGCTGCTCTCCGGACCATTTCTGGTAGGAGAGTTTCGGCGTACGCAAACCAATCGAATCGTAGAAGCGCGCGATGAAACTATGCGGATAGGGAACCAGATAGATCGCCGAACCCTGATGCGCAATCAATCGCTTTCCGTCGACATCGAATTCGTTTTGCTTCGCTTCGCCGCCAAATATCGGATGATTCTCGAGGGATCAGGCAGGGCTTGCCAGCTCCGGCGAGCCGCTGAAAAAAGAGCGCCGTCGCAATTCCGCTAATGCCACCGCCAACAACCACGCACTCATAGGTTTCGCCGGTGTCGATGGGATCGGCCAGAAGGGAACTGTACGCGCCGTCGCGCATTCGGTGCCCGGCCTGCAGCACCTCCAGCGTGTTCCCGTTCGATCGGCGGTAATCGCCAATGCCACCGTACCCGGTCCAGTCGTCCTCGGCAGGTGCGCCGAGGATTTGAGCGGGAGTCAATCCATCGAGGAGCGCAGCGCCAGCGCCGAGAAGTGTCGAACCAAGAAAATCGCGCCGCGTTATCGAAGAGTCCATGCGGATTTGCGCCGAGTGTGTCGCGCTAGGGTCGCGTGTCCAGCGGATGCTTGCTCTTTTCGTAAAATTCGTTCTGGATTTTTAAGCTCGCCTCATCCGCTTTCACCGAGCGAATGCATTCCACAATCGAATCGATCTAGCCTTTCATGTTCCATTCGCCGAGTTCTTTCGTCGCAACCGAGCCATCGCCCGAATAATGATTCGGAAAGCGCGCCTCTGGAATAGACGCGCATTGTAACGCCAACGTGCAGCGTCGGCATCCTTAAATGGATTTTATATTGAGGCAAGGGGTTGAAATCAGAGTTACAGGCCGAGATTGAGAGCTGCTACTCAGTGCAGGAGTCTCAGAGGGGTGGTGCTAGGGAGCCGCGGAGATCCACCACAAAACCCTGGCTATGATGCGCCAGCCGGAACGCTTGCCCAGGACCACGGATTGATAGTCGCGATTCTCAGATTCAAGAACATCGAATTTCGGATAGCGGCGCAGGCGAGAAACGCACAAGCCTTTTTCTTCGTTGGTCACGATCACAATTTTTCCGTCGAGGTTCGTGCGATCGGTCTGCGAGGAATCGACGGCGGCGATATCGCCATTGCGGATCAACGGCTCCATGGAACGCCCCCGCACGCGGAGCAGGCTCGTATAGCCGGGATTGGGGCACCACTCGGCGGGTGCACCCAATATTTCGCGCGCCGGAATGTAGCTTAGATTGTCGTGCCGATCTCCCTGGCCTCCATGGGTTCCGACCGTGGCCTGCAAAACGGGGATTGGGACTAGCTTCGGTCTGCGCGCGCTTTCGTGCTTGGCGCCGCCTCCCGCCGCCGCCAATTCCATCTGCTCTTCCAGGCGTGCGGGAAATTGCTTGCGTTCCCGCTCGGTTAGAGCGCGTATGACGTCGCTGCTTTGCAGGCCGGCGCGCCCCCAGTAAAACCAGCAGTCCTGTTTCCCGGCCAGTTTGCCGAGCTCGATGTAATAGCGCGCGGTCGGGGGCAGTTGCGCATTCTCCCAGCGCGATACAGTCATGGCGGAACAGTCCAGTTTTCTGGCGAGCTCGCCCTGCGAAATACCCAGTTCTTGGCGCAGGATTCGGATCTGCTCGGCCCACTCAGTGGGACCGTGATCCCGTCTTTTTCTCTTGCCCATTCAGTTCCTTCGCTGCGTAAACAACCTCGCGGCGCGAGAAACAGCGCGCAATTCTAAATTCTCCAACTGCGCGACTGCATGCGTAGGGAGCGCGAGCAAATCCGGGGTCACGTCGGCTGTGACGGTGCGCCTGACTGGAGGGTGAACCGCGAACTCGAAGGGAACGCCGCCGCAGGCCCACCTGCTACGATCCCAGGGCTTAGTGTAAGACTGCGGCGGGGACGTGTCCACTGCTATCCAAGATGATAGAGGAAAGGAAATAGAGAGCGCGGCGCGCAATGACGTTGCAAAGATAACATGAGAGATGTACCATCAGCGTTAGCGTGAATGTCCACGCTGGAACATCAGGGCGCGCTCAGCCTCGAGGGCTTTCATGAACGGCGTGCACGACAATAATCATGCTCCTGACCTGCGGTGCCTTCCCTCGCTTTGCCGGGGCATCTACAATCGCGTGGCGCAAAAATTGGGTTGCGATCCATCGTACGTGAGCCGCGTGGCGCGCGGCGAACGCAAGTCCGAGGCCGTCTCGAATGCACTGCGCGCGGAGATCCAGCTCACGTGGGCGAAAGTCAGCGAAGGCAACGCGGAACCACGGACAAGGGGCCCAAACGCAAGGTGACCGCGGTGTCCGCTTAACGTAAGATCCCACCAATCTATTATTTCTGTCAGCGAGTCCGGCGAATTTGCCGGCCTCCCCATATGCTGCGGCTTGACATCTGAGCGCTAAGCTCCGAGACTCGCGTGCATCCGAAGTGGCAACAACCTTACTGCTTGCGAGGGACTACGAATGATGAAATCGCGAAACCTGAATTCCCGGATTCTTATCGTTATGTTTGCGCTATGGGCGCTGCTTGGCGCGGCCAATGTTAGTGAAGCGCAAAGCGCCAGCGGCACGGCCAAGACTCGCCTCGCGGTGGTTGGGCTGGACCACGATCATGTGTGGAGTTTGCTCAAGGACATCGCCGGCGAACCATCGGCGGAATTGGTGGCCATCGCGGAATCGGATCCAGCGCTGGTGAGCCGGGCGCAAAAGGAAGTACCCGCCAGCGTCAAGTTTTACGCGGACTACGTGGCGATGCTGGACCAGGCGAAGCCGGAAGCGGTGATCGTGGCCACGTCAAATGACCGGCATCTGGAGATTTTGCGACAGTGCGCAAAGCGGCACGTTCACTACTCGACGGAAAAGCCGATGGCAACGAGCGCGGCGGATTCGCGGGAGATGGAACGGCTGGCGCAGGAAGCGAACATCAAACTGATGGTGAATTACTGGAACGCGTGGGTGGCGCCGAGCCATGATCTGTTCCATCGCGTACGCGCAGGCGAAGTCGGGCCCATCCAGAAGATCATCGTGCAGTACGGGCATCGCGGGCCGAAGGAGATCGGGATTTCGCAGCAATTCGCGAACTGGCTCTACGACCCGGGGAAAAACGGCGGCGGAGCAATCATGGATTTCGGGTGCTACGGGGCGGAATTGTCGCTGTGGTTAAAGGGGCGGCCGACCCGAGTATATGCGACAACGCGGAAGATGAAGGTGGAGCAGAACAACAAGGTCGACGACGATGCGACCATCGTGCTCGAGTATCCGGACGCCACGGCGATCATCGAGGCTTCCTGGGATTGGCCGTACACGAAGGAGCAGGTGGAGGTGTTCGGGCCGAAGGGCAGCTTGCTGGCGCGCCACAACACTTTGCAACGTCGCTCCGCTGATGCGCATGGGCCGAAT
>CATPAM010000202.1 GCA_955651735.1 Candidatus Acidiferrales bacterium
GTCCCGAAGGCGCCGTCAACATCGTCTACAAGCGTGAACTGGAAAAAGTTCCGGAATCCGAACGCGAAGCCCTGCGCCGCGAAAAAATCGCCGAATTCCGCGAGCGCTTCGCCAACCCCTTCGTAGCCGCCGAGCGCGGCTACATCGACGCCGTCATCGAGCCAGCCGCCACCCGCGCCCGTGTCATAACCGCCCTCCGCGCCCTGGAAACCAAGCGCGACACCAACCCCAAGAAAAAACACGGCAACATCCCGCTGTGAGGCGCGGGTGTAGTGAAAAGGGCTCTTCTCTTGTCGGCGAACTCTGTGCCCTCAGTGCTGAAATTCTTCTTCTATTTCAGCAGATACTTTCTTAAGAACTCCACCGTCGCGTAAAACTGGAAATCCTGGTTCCCCTTCTTCCGGTACCCGTGCCCTTCATCCTTGGCGATCAACAGCCACACCGGCGTTCCCTGCTTTTTCAGCGCATCCGCAATCTGCTGCGATTCGCTCACCGGCACGCGCGGATCGTTCTTGCCCGCAATCACGAACATCGGCTTCTTGATCTTCTCGATGTTGTTCATCGGCGCGATCCGCTCCAAAAATTCCCGCATCTTCGGCTCGCGCTCATCGCCATATTCCACACGCCGCAAGTCCCGCCGGTACGCTTCGGTATGCTCCAAAAACGTCACCAGGTTCGACATTCCCACAATATCCACCGAGCAGCGAATCCGGTCGCTGTAAAACGTCGAAACCGCCAGCGTCATGTGCCCGCCGTAACTTCCGCCGGTCACCGCAATGCGTTGCGCATCCAGGTCCGGCCGCGTCCCAATCCAGTCAAACAGCCCGTTGATGTCCTTGTAGGTGTCCTCGCGTTTGAATCCATTGTCCAGCATGGTGAACGTCTTCCCATACCCCGTCGACCCGCGCACGTTCGGATAAATCAGCGAAATCCCCAGCTCGTTCAGATAATAGTTGCTCCGCCCCACGAACGTTGGCTGTGTCTGCCCCTCCGGCCCGCCATGAATCACCACCAGCACCGGCCGCTTGCCTGGAAACTTCGCGGGCGGCTTGTACAAAAATCCTGAAATCTCCTCACCGTCGAAGCTCTTCCACCGCACGAGCTCCGCCTGCGGAAACGCGTCGGTCTTCACCGCCGTTTCGCTCGTCGTCCATCGCTCCAGTTTTCCCGTCGTCACGTCGTAGGAATAACAGTCCCCCGGCCCGCGCGCATTCGTCAGCGAGAACCCGAGCTCGTGCCCGCTCTGATGCCACCGCAAATTGGTCACAACACCTACCGGCAAATTGCGCAGAGGAATCTCCCCCTGGTTCGTCGTTCTCCGTACATGAATGACGCTGACGCCATCTTCGTCTTTGACGTAAGAGATCAATTGTCCGTCATGCGACAGATCAAACCGCTCCACATCCCACTTCGCCCCCGTCCCGGTAATCAGAAACCTGATTTCCGGCCGGGCCAGCTCCAGGTAGGCTAGGTTCATATATTCGGATCCGGAATCTGTCGTCAGGTAGAGTCCTTTTCCGTCTTTGCTGAACCTTACGTCTCCATATGCGATCTTGTCTCCACGGTTCGTTCCGTTCGGCATCAGCGGCGTCTTCTCGCCCGTTTTCGTGTCCACCAACCACAAATACGCCTCGTTCAACGAAATCTCTTCCTTCATCAAGATCTTCGAGTCATCCGGCGACCAATCTTCCGGCCCCCACCCTCCTCCTTCCAGTTTCGTCAGCAAACGATCGCTTTTCGGATCCGCCGGGTTCATCACCCACAAATCCGTATCCTTCCCCGTCCGCCGCGTCGACATATACGCGACCTGATCCCCGCCCGAGGACCACGGCCCCATTAGGTTCCGCGCCTTCCCATCCGTCAGCAGCGTCACATCGCCAGTCGCCACGTCATACCGATAAAGCTGGTACCACTCCCCTCCGCCAACATCCTTCGCAAACACAATGTAATCCCCGAAGGTTTGCGTGAATGTGTTTACCGGCGCCGGGTGAAATCTCCCGCCGCTCACCGCGTCCGCAAAAAACGTGAGTTGCTGCCGCTCCCCGCCCGGCATCTTCACCAAATGCAGTTGCGCCGTGTCTGCAAACCGCGTCGCAATCAGCATCTCCCGCCCACTCGGACTCCAATCGGCCAGCGTCGCGCTCCGATACGACCCGTACCGCCCCGCCGTCTCCACCAGCGAAGCCGGAATTGCCGGCACCCCCTCGACAACAAGGTTCTCCGGCGGCGCAACCACCGCCTCCTGCGCGATTGCATGGTAGGGGCGCAGCACGCTGCGCCCCTGCTCGGCACAAACACAAAGGGCAGCCACACAAAAAATCGCCGCCAATCTCCTTTTCATAGTTCTCCTCTCCTGGACCTAAGCCGAAGCCGTTGTCACCCTAAGGCTCGCAAATGGCAAGGCGCTGTCATCCTGAGGGCATCCGATGAGGATGCCCGAAGGACCTCAACGTACAGTCCTCGCATCCCAGCAACCGCGGCACATTACACCGCGAATGATTAGACACGCAACCCACCGCTCACCAAATCCCGCCACCGTCACATGCTAGAATTCCGCAGCGTCGCCAAACCCGCATGTTCAACAAAATCCTGATCGCCAATCGCGGCGAAATCGCCGTGCGCATCCTCCGCGCCTGCCGCGAACTCGGCATCCGCTCTGTCGCGGTCTTCAGCGAAGCCGACCGCGCCTCCCTCCACGTCCGCCTCGCCGACGAAGCCTACCCCATCGGTCCCGCGCCCTCTCGCGAAAGCTATCTCCGCATCGACAAGCTCATCGACGTCGCCCGCCGCTCCGGCTGCGACGCCGTCCATCCCGGCTACGGCTTTCTCGCCGAAAACCCCGCGCTCCCCCGCGTCTGTGAAGAAGCCGGCATCATTTTCATCGGTCCCTCCGCCGAAGCCATGGAAGCTCTCGGTTCGAAAACCGCCGGCCGCCAGCTCGCGCGCCGCTCTGATGTCCCCACCGTCCCCGGTGCCAACGATCCCATCGAAAAACCAGAAGAAGCTCAAGCTCTTGCCCATGCCATGGGCTATCCGGTCCTACTAAAGGCCGTCTCCGGCGGCGGGGGAAAAGGCATGCGCGTCGTCGCCGGTGATCCCGATTTGGCCGCCGCCTGGCGCGACGCTTCCTCCGAAGCCCTCAACGCCTTCGGCGACGCTCGCCTCTATCTCGAAAAATATCTGGAAAATCCCCGCCACATCGAAATCCAAATCTTCGCTGACTCCCACGGCCGCGTCGTCTCCCTCGGCGAACGCGAATGTTCCGTGCAGCGCCGCCACCAAAAAGTCATCGAGGAAGCTCCTTCGGCCATAGTCAC
>CATPAM010000203.1 GCA_955651735.1 Candidatus Acidiferrales bacterium
CCCCGCGCGCAATCAGGCTGGCCCGGCCGTTTACAAGGGCTGGGGTTCCTCGTACTTTTCCTTTTTTTTGTCACGCAGGTTTCGTTCCAGGAACGCGCGCGCCAGTTCCCTCCCACCCAAGCCAAAGGCGATCGCGAGTCCGAACATGAGAGCTCCAAACACAATGGAGAACGCTGCGAGCACGGTTTGCCGCGCGACGCCGACCTGTTCGAGCGCCATGGAAACGGCCAAAGCCCAAATGACAAATCGGATGGACCAGCTCAGCAGTTTTGGAGAGGCGTAGCCGGCATTCACGGCGGCGAGAAGTGCCGCGCGCGAGAGGAAATTAGCGGTCACAAGCCCCACGAACAGAATCAATATGGCTATGAATATCGCCGGCAGCAGTAAGAACAATCTCGAAATCTGCTCCTGAAGGCCTGCAACACCAAGCACGCTGATCCCGATCAAGATAAATCCCAACCAAGTCACCCAAAACAGCGAGCGACTCAGCAGTTCGGTCATGGAAGGAAGCGCTGCCATGCGCAGGAAGCGTGAAGCCCCGGCTTCTTCCGACAACCGGTCGAGCCTGGTGACATGGAGCACGGCGCGCAAAATCATCTTCAACACGTACGCCACGAGAAACCCGACGATGACGATCACCAGCATGACCAACAGCCGGGGCAAGAATTCGGCAAACATGCGCACAAGATTGGCGTAGGCCTGGCTGAGTCCCTGAATAATTACTTCCTTCATGGCTGCACCTCAACGATTCACTGTCCATCTTTCGACTAAATACGGTTTTTGACGTTCGAATTCCTTGCACAGCTCCTCCGATTGCGTTTCCATCGCTTCCGCCGAAGAATCGGCGTGTTCGAGCAGAAGGGAGCAGAGCCGGCCGCGATACAGCGGTACCAAGGCTTGCACGAGATGATCGCGGTTGAGCACCGCATGATGATAGGACGCTGAAAACTCGTAGAGAGTCTTCACCCACAAGTCGGTCAGAAAATGAAACTCAGATCGATCGCTCAGGGCAATGGCCTTGATGTGCGCGTGCGTGTCCTGCGAGAGAATCAAGGCGAGAATCGGCTCCAATTCGCTGACGCCGCTGCGAAACAGCTCAAAGATTTTCTCCTGGCTCGGCGGGATGCCGTCCAACGATAACTCGTGGTCGGGGCCGAAAGTTGGGACTGGTTGCGAATTCGAGCGGCCCAACCACTGCGCCTGATTTGTTTCCATGCACCAGAAAAAGTTGCCAACGGTTTGGCGAATAATCTCAACGATGTCCGTTCCTGTTGGGGGCGCGATTTTAGGTCCCAAAAAAGCCTGGCCGCACTTCAGCCCTCCACCGATCGCCGTGATGGCCATCCAAGCTTCGGGCCTCGCGCGAACCGCTTCTTCGCGCCATACGTCCTTCTCCAAACACTGGCTCGCCAACCGGCCGGAGAATCCCCATTCCTCGCAGTAAATCTCGCGGATACGCTGCCCGAAAATAGCCCGGCTCATGGGATAGAGCAGATCGCGGGCCAGCAAACCCTGAAATCTGGTGCGCGCATACAGAGGAGCAACAAAATCCAAGCTTTCGCTGTACACCGGCCGCAGCAAGTTCACCACCCAGGACGGCGTCAAATTAGTAGTGGTGGGTGAAATAACGACACACGCTTTTGCGCGCAGCAGATCGGCCGCGGCGACGATGTGATGCAACGCTAAGCCATGCGAAGGCGCCATGCCGTACTCGCAGGAAATGCGGTGGGTCGTGCGTAGCGACGTCAGACCTTTGTGGTTGGCGTCTCTTCCCTCGCCGCTTTGTACAAACAGTTGACGAGTCTCGTCCGCGGACCCGCCGTCTACATTCAAGATGACCGCTCGTTGGCGAACGAAATTATGACGAAGGGTCTCTTCGACGCTGTACAGCGTCTGCCCGAGTGTCGACGCGTTATTGTATGTCGGGACACCCACGAGAAGATCGACCTCGCCCACACTCATCAGCTGGCGAAGAAAATCGTCCGCGAGAAAACTTTCTTCGGCCAATGGCTTTGTGCTCCTTAGTATGCGACGCTCTACGCGCGATCCGGACAAATCCGGGCGGTATCAATCCACAAAATCAAATTCGACGCAGACGAAACCAGTAAAACTGGTAGGGGCCCAGAGTCAGCAGGTACGGTAGGTCCCCAACTCGGGGAAACAGGTTTCTGCCAAACATCTCGATCGGAATGTGCTTCTTGTACGACTGCAGATTCAGCTCGACAGCCTGCGCCGAGCTGGAAAGATTGTTCACCACCAGCACTTTCTCTTCGCCGAGACAGCGCACGTAGGCGAGCACTCGGTGGTTTGAAGGATTCAGGAACTCAATCGAGCCTCGGCTGAACACACGGAAGGCATTGCGCGTCTGAATCACCGACTTCGTCCACGACAACAGGGAGTGCGCTGATCGCGTCTGCGAGTCCACGTTAATCGCTTGATAGCCATAAACGGGATTTGAGATCAACGGCGAGTAAAGCCGTTCCGGGTCCGCTGAAGAAAAGCCGGCATTCCATCCGCCGTTCCACTGCATCGGCGTGCGCACTCCGTTTCGGTCACCCAGATAAACGTTGTCGCCCATGCCGATTTCGTCGCCGTAATAAATGATCGGGGTTCCCGGCATGGAAAGGAGCAGGCCGGTCAGGAGTTCCACGCGCCGGCGATCGTTCTCCATCATGGGCGCGAGGCGGCGGCGAATGCCCAGATTGATGCGCATGGCCTTGTCCACCGCGTACTCGTCATACATATAGTCGCGCTCGATATCCGTGACCGTCTCCAGCGTCAACTCGTCGTGGTTGCGTAAAAATATGCACCACTGGCAAGTGTCTGGAATTTGCGGGGTCTGCTCCAGGATCTCGATGATCGGCTTGCGGTCTTCCAGTTTCACGGCCAAGAACATCCGCGGCATCAGTGGAAAATGGAACGCCATGTGAAACTCGTCGCCATTTCCGAAATAGGAGCGAACGTCAGCCGGCCGTTGATTGGCCTCCGCCAGCAACATCTTGCCCGCATACGCCAAGTCGATGCGCTTGCGAAAATCGCGGATGACCTCGTGAGTCTCCGGCAAGTTTTCGCAGGAAGTGCCGTCGCGCTCGATGAGATAAGGGACCGCGTCGAGACGAAAGCCGTCTACGCCAATGTCCAGCCAGAACTTCATCACTTCCCATATCGCTTCGCGAACCGCAGGATTGTCGTAATTCAGGTCCGGCTGGTGGCTGAAGAAGCGGTGCCAGTAGTACGATTTGGAAACTGGATCCCACGCCCAGTTGGACATCTCCGTGTCGATGAAAATAATCCGCACGCCCTGGTAGCGAGAGTCCGTGTCGCTCCAAACATACCAATCTCGTTTGGGGTTCTCACGGGAACTCCTGGCTTCTTGAAACCACGGATGCTGATCGGAGGTATGGTTCACCACCATCTCAGTAATCACGCGAAGACGCCGGCTGTGGGCCGCGGCGAGAAAGTCCTTGAAGTCCTGCAGGGATCCGTAGGCCGGATGAACCGAAGTGTAGTCTGCGATGTCGTAGCCGTCGTCACGGAGCGGCGAAGGGAAAAAAGGCAACAGCCAGATGGCATTGATGCCTAACTCCTGAAGGTAGTCGAGCTTGCTTGTCAAACCGCGAAAATCGCCGACGCCGTCACCGTTGCTGTCGCAGAACGTGCGCACATGAAGCTGATAGATAACCGCGTCCTTGTACCAGAGGTTTTCGTCCTGCGAGAGCAAGGCAGAGCTTTCCTGCTGGTGTTTTGGGGCGATTGACGCTGGAGTTGGTGAATCCTGCAAAGGGTCAACCTATCGGGTGAATCGGGAATATGCGCGCCGGAAATCGAGGGCCACCCCTCGCCGGCGGGATGCGAGAGTCGGGATCTAGGCCCGTTCACGATTATACATAGGACCGCGCCCAGGTATCACGCGGTTCGACCGAGGAGTTGCCGACGTTATTCGCCGTAAGGTACCCAGATATTCTTCACTTGCGTGGCATGGTGGAGAAACCATCGGCCTTCGCCTTGTTCGATGCTAAACCAGTCGATGGCCCGGCCTTCATCGCTGAAGACTTGCTTGAGATTCCCCACCGACAGCGACTTCGCCGCCACGCTGCTGGCCTCGCCCACAAACGACCAGATTGCGTCGACGTCGTTATGTTCCGCCAGAACTTTCAGCAACTCGTCGCAGCGCCCGGAAACCATGTTCACGACGCCGCCGGGTAAATCGCTGGTTTCAAACACTTGATACAAGTCGCCGATGATGAGCGGATAAGTTTCCGAAGGAATCGCAACTACCGTATTCCCCATCGTGAGCGCCGGCATCACCAGTGACAAGAGACCCAGCAGAGGCATATCGGCGGGACAGACAATCCCCACGGTGCCCACCGGCTCGCGCATCGCCAACGCAATATTGCGGAATGGCGGATTGTGAACCGCGCCGTCATATTTGTCCGCCCAAGCGGCATAGGAAAAGACGCGTTCAATGCCCAGCCGGACTTCCGCGTGCGCTTGCTCTTTGCCGACTACAGCGGCCAGGCGTCCCGTGATTTCCCCCGCACGTTGCGAAAGATTTTCAGCCATGTAGTACAAGATTTGCGCGCGACTGTGCGCTGTAGTCCTGGCCCAACTATCCGCCTTGCGCGCAGCCTCTACCGCGTTGCGAATATCCTTGCGATTGCCGAGCGGAGCTTCGCCTAGCAGCCGGCCATCGGCGGCACGCACCTCGAAGCTATAGCCAGAGTCCGGCCGTGCCTGCTTTCCGCCAATATACAATTTCACCGTGCGGTCGATCGGCGGCACCGCGGACTCGATGTCCTGATCCCGCGGCTGATCAATCGCCTTTGGCTTTGTTTCCAGCCGCGGAGCGCGCTTGAACCATTCGGGCTCGAGATATTCGAACAGACCTTCCCGGCCGCCCTCGCGCCCGTATCCGCTCTCCTTGTAGCCGCCAAATCCGCAAGCTGCATCGAACAGGTTCGTGCTGTTCACCCACACCACGCCGGCTTTCAATTGCGCGGCAACGTGCAGCGCCACGTTAATGCTCTCGCTCCAAACGCTGGCGGCCAGCCCGTACACCGTATTGTTCGCCAGCTCCACCGCTTCGCGCGGCGTTCGGAACGTCATGGCCGCCAGTACCGGGCCGAAAATTTCCTGCTGCGCCACGGTCGACGTCGGATGCACATTGCTCAGCAGCGTCGGCGGAAAAAACAATCCGCGCGACGGCATAGTCAGCGACGGTTGCCAGCAGATGGCGCCCTCCGCGACACCCTGATCCACCAGCCGCTGAATTCGCTCCAGTTGCACGCGCGCCACGATGGCCCCGATATCGATCGCTTTGTCGAGCGGCGGCCCGACGCGCAGAGTGCTCATGCGCTCGCGGACTTTGCCGATCAGCGTCTCCGCCACGCTCTCTTGCATCAACAGCCGCGAACCGGCGCAGCACACTTGCCCCTGGTTCAGCCAAATTCCGTCGACCAAACCTTCCACCGCGCTGTCCAGGTCCGCATCCTCAAAAATGATGAACGGAGACTTGCCTCCCAGCTCCAGCGAAATCTTTTTGTGACTCTGCGCGGTGGCCTTGCGAATCGCGCGCCCAACTTCCGTCGATCCCGTGAACGCGATCTTGTCCACGTCCGGATGTTTCACCAGCGCCTCGCCGGTAGAACCGTCACCGGTGACGATGTTCACCACGCCCGCGGGCAATTCCACTTCCTGGCAAATTTCCGCAAACGCCAACGCCGTCAACGGCGTAAACTCCGCAGGCTTGAGCACCACGGTGTTCCCCGTGGCCAATGCCGGCGCAATCTTCCACGCGAGCATCAGCAACGGAAAGTTCCACGGAATGATTTGCCCCACGACGCCGCATGAGACGTAACCGGGAAATTCCTGTGGCACAAGCTGCGCCCATCCGGCATGGTGATAAAAGTGGCGTGCAACAAGTGGAATATCCAGGTCGCGGCTCTCGCGAATCGGTTTGCCGTTGTCCATCGTCTCCAGGACCGCAAGCCACCGCGAATGCTTTTGTACTTGCCGCGCCAAAGCGTAAAGATAGCGCGCCCGCGCGTGCGGTGTAAGCGACTGCCATTCCGCCAGCGCCCCGCGCGCCGCTTTCACCGCAGCGTCGATATCCGCCGCCGAACCCTGCGCAACTACCGCTAAAGGTTCGCCCGTAGAAGGATCGACGGTGTCGAAATAAACGCCCTCGGCGGGCGGGCGAAATGCGCCGCCGATAAAGTGACCGAGCTTGCGCGCGTGGCGGTCCAGCCACACCAGCACCTCACGCGGATCCTCCGGCGCCGGGCCGTATTCCATCGAAAGAAATTTCTCGGTGACGCTCATGCTTTGCTCTCAGTTCCCCAGAGCAGCTTGCCCGCTGCGAAATCCGTTACGAAATCCCTTACGCGATCGGATGCCGGTAGTCCGCCGAGTATCTGCCCGTCGCGTGAAATTCCAACTGGCGTTCGATGTCAGCCAACATCGAGCTCGCGCCCAAACGGAAAAGCCGGGCGTTAAGCCACGAAGCGCCCAGCTCTTCCTTCATCAAAGCTAGCCACTCAATCGACTGCTTCGCCGTGCGAATGCCGCCCGCCGGCTTGAATCCCACAGCCATTCCGGTCTGCTGCGCGTACTCGCGAATCGCGCGCGTCATCACCAGACCGACTGGAAGCGTCGCGTTGACCGCCTCTTTTCCCGTCGACGTCTTGATGAAGTCCGCGCCGGCCATCATCGCCACCATGCTGGCGCGCGCCACATTGCGCAGGGTCAGCAAATCGCCTGTCCCCAGAATCACTTTCATGTGCGCGTTCCCGCAAGCGGCCTTGAACGTGGCGATCTCATCAAACAGGGCCTGCCACCGCCCACCGAAAACATGCGCGCGCGTGATGACCACATCAATTTCGTGCGCTCCCGCCTCGACGGAGCGCCGAATCTCCGTCACCCGTTCATCCAGCGGAGACAATCCCGCCGGAAATCCGGTGGACACCGCGGCCACCTTTATGCCGCTCCCCTCTAGTGCCCGCAGCGCCGTCTCCACAAACGAGTGATACACGCAAATCGCCGCCACGCGAATGTTCAGCGACTCGCTGCCGAGCAGCTTCACCAGGTCCTGCCGAATCGGTTGCCGCCCCTTCGCGCACAAGCGCCGCACGCGCTCGTCCGTGTCATCGCCGGACAACGTAGTCAGGTCCATGCAAGTAATTGCGCGCAGCAGCCACGCCACCTGCCAATCTTTCTTCACCGTGCGCCGCGTAACCAGCGTCTGCGCACGCCGTTCCACCGCGCTGGTGTTGACGCGAATGTTCTCGACCCAATCCAGGTTCAGTGGGATGCCGCGATTAGGCTGTAGCTCGCGTTCGGCCAACGTGGCCAGCGCCTCTTTGTCACCAGACAAACGCAAATCGGCTGCACCTGCGATGAGGTTCGCCGCCGAACTCCCCAGCCTCGGATCCTTTGTCACTGCCATGACTTCTTCTCTAACTCCGCTACGAAGCAGAAGTTCCGCAGCTCATCAAATCTTCGGATTTAGCAATTGTACGTCACTTCCCAGCTACCATGAACTTTAAGACCGATTGGCGGCGTATCGCCCACAATGGCCGACTTTCAGGTCAATTCTTATAACCAATTGTCCGCAGCGCCGGATAAAGCTTTCGATACTCCTCGTATCTTCGATTCATCAATTCCACGTTCTTCCTTATCGGTTCCACCCGTTTCGCCACATGCACCGCCGTTCCGCACGCCGCTTCCACTGATCGCCACACCCCCGCTCCCACACCGGCCAGCAGCGCCGCACCGTAAGCAGCTCCCTCCTCGGCAGCAACTAGGTCCACCGTCATCCCGTAAATATCCGACTGTATCTGCTGCCACAAGGAGCTCCGCGCTCCGCCCCCTCCAAGCCGGATCGACTTCACCGGCACGCTTAGTTCGCGAAAAATCGTAAGCGTATCCCGCAAACTAAACGCCACGCCCTCCAGAATCGCGCGAATCACATGCGCCCGCGTGTGCTGCGCCGTAAGCCCAACCAACGCCCCGCGCGCGTTGGGATCAAGATGCGGCGTGCGCTCCCCCATCAAGTACGGCGCCCAAAGCAACCCGTCCGCGCTGGCCGGCACCTTCGCGGCCTCCTTCATCAAACCATCGTAAGATGCGCCCCCGCCGAACTGATCGCGAAACCACCGCAAAGACAGTCCCGCCCCCTGCGTTACGCCCATCACATGCCAGCGCCCAGGAATCGCGTGACAAAACGTATGAATTCGACCCTTCGGCTCAACCACCGGACTGCTGGTCGCCGCAAACACCACGCCCGAAGTCCCGATCGTCGCGCTGACGTTCCCAGGCTCCACAATTCCCATTCCCACCGCGCCCGCCGCTTGATCACCCGCGCCCGCAACCACCGGCGTGCCCTCGCGCAGACCACTCGCTTCCGCGCCTTCCTTCGACATGCGCCCGCTGGTCTCCGGCGACTCGAAAACCTCCGGCAAAATCTCCGCCTTCAAATCCGACGCTTTCAACATTTCCACAGACCAGCGCCGGTTCACCACATCAAACAACAGCGTCCCAGAAGCGTCCGCCACATCCGTAGCCCGCGTCCCCGTCAACTTGAACCGCACATAGTCCTTCGGCAGCATGATGGAGCGCACGCGCGACCAAATCTCCGGCTCATGCGCGCGCACCCACCAAATCTTCGGCAGCGTAAACCCAGTCAGTGCCGGATTCGCTGTCAGCTCAATCAGCCGTTTCGCGCCAACCCGTGCCGTTATCGCCCGGCACTCTTCCTCCGTCCGCTGGTCGCACCAAATCAGGGCCGGCCGCAACACTTCCCCCGCCGCGTCCAACAGCACCAAGCCGTGCATTTGCCCGCTTAGCCCGACGGCGGAAACCTCAGCTCCCGTTGCGCCCGCCTCGGTCAAACATTCTGCAACAGCGACGCAAGTCGCTCGCCACCAATCGCGAGGATCCTGCTCCGCCCATCCCAGCTCTGGAGACGCCATCGGCACGTGTTCCGCCGTGGCTGCGCCCCACACGCGCCCCGCTTCGTCAAGCAGCACGGCCCGCGTTCCCCCGGTTCCGACGTCGATTCCCAAAAGTTTAGTCGCCATTCTTCCCCGTTTCCCTCATCTAATAAACGTGGCCGCGCGATTCTATTCCTCGGGGACTGCAAAACCAACCGGCCAATCCCCCGAAAGCAAGAGATCCTGCAATCGTTTATAATCGAGTATTCGCAATGACCACTGCGCGCCCCCAACCTGTTACAACCGGCCTTGAGTGGGCTCATCCGCTCGTCCAGGAATGGTTCGTCCGCCAATTCGGGACCCCAACCGAGCCGCAGGCGCAGGGCTGGCCGCACATATTATCCGGCAAGACCACGTTGATTTCCGCGCCCACCGGCTCAGGAAAGACCCTCGCTGCATTTCTGATTTGCATCGACTCTCTGGTCCGCAAGGCCCTCGTCGGAGATCTGACCGACTGCACCGAGGTCCTCTACGTCTCTCCTCTCAAGGCCCTCAGCAACGACATTCAGAAAAATCTGGAGACCCCGCTAAGCGAAATCCTGCAACTCGCGGGGGAGCGTGGCCTGCTCATGCCCGAAATCCGCACCGCGGTACGCACCGGCGACACCCTGGCCCACGAGCGCCGAGCCATGCTCGCCCGCCCTCCGCACATCCTGGTCACCACGCCCGAATCGCTCTACATCCTCCTCACCGCGGCAAAGAGCCGCGAAATCCTCAAATCCGTCGATACCGTCATCGTCGATGAAATTCACGCGGTAGCCGACGACAAGCGCGGGGCGCACCTCGCTCTTTCCCTCGAGCGGCTGAACCAGCTCACCGGCAAGCGCCTCACTCGCATCGGCCTCTCCGCTACGCAAAAGCCAATTGAGACCATTGCGCACTTCTTGACCGGCTCCGACAGCAACGATCCCGCCGTCGTGCAAATCGGCCATCGTCGCCAAATGGATCTCGCCGTCGAAGTGCCTTCCAGCGAGCTCGGCCCCATCGCCTCCAACGAAATGTGGGGCGAAATCTACGATCGCCTCGCGCAGCTCGCCAACCAGCATTCCTCCACGCTCATCTTCGTCAACACCCGCCGCCTGGCCGAGCGCGTCGCTCACAATCTCGCTGAACGCCTGGGGCGCGACGCCGTAGCCGCGCATCACGGCAGCCTTTCGCGCAAACTGCGCTTCACTGCCGAACGCAAACTCAAGGCCGGGGAGATCCGCGCCCTGGTCGCCACCGCCTCTCTTGAACTTGGAATTGATATCGGCAGCGTCGACCTCGTCTGCCAAATCGGCTCGCCACGTTCCATCTCCGTAGGTCTCCAGCGCATCGGTCGCGCAGGCCACTGGCGCGGAGCAATACCGAAAGGCCGCCTCTTCGCCACTACGCGCGACGATCTCATCGAAAACGCCGCGCTCATTCGGGCCATCCGTCAGGGCGATCTGGACCGCATCGCCATTCCAGACTCCCCGATGGACATCCTCGCCCAGCAAATCGTGGCCATGTGTGCCGCCGAAGACTGGACGGAAGACGCTCTGTTTCAATCCGTTCGTCGCGCCTTTCCCTACCGTAACCTTGAGCGCAAGCGTTTCGACGAAATCATTGAGATGCTTTCAGAAGGCATCGCCAGCCAGCGCGGCCGCTATGGTGCTTACCTGCACCGTGATCGCGTCAACCACGTTCTGCGCGCCCGCCGTGGCGCGCGGCTAGCCGCCATCACCAGTGGCGGCGCAATCCCCGAAAATGCGCTCTACTCCGTCGTCGCGCAACCTGAAGGCGTCACCGTCGGCACGGTGGACGAAGACTTCGCCGTCGAGAGCCTCGCCGGCGACATCATCTTGCTCGGAAACACTTCCTGGCGCATCCGTCGTGTCGCGTCCGGCAGCGTGCTCGTCGAGGACGCGCAAGGCGCCGCGCCCACCGTACCCTTCTGGCGCGGGGAAGCTCCCGCTCGCACCGACGAGCTATCCGCTCATGTCGCCGACTTGCGCCAGCAAATTAGTTCGCTAGCTCCACGTTCTGTATCAGGCTCAGAGAAGCACGATCCCGCCGATTTCGTCGAAGCCGTGAACTGGCTCAGAGCGGAATGCGGTCTGGACCAATCTGGTGCGGAACAGGCCGCCGAATACGTCACCTCCGGACGTGCGGTTCTCGGCGCCATTCCCACGCAAACAACCATCATCGCCGAGCGCTTCTTCGACGAAAGCGGCGGCATGCAGCTCATCATCCACGCTCCCTTCGGCGCTCGCATCAATAAAGCCTGGGGACTCGCGCTGCGCAAGCGTTTCTGCCGTTCCTTCAATTTCGAGCTGCAAGCCGCCGCCACCGACAATGGCCTGAATATTTCTCTAAGCGAGCAACATAGTTTTCCACTTGCCGACGTTTTCCATTTCCTCCATCCAAATTCCGTGCAACACGTTCTCGAACAGGCCGTGCTGCCCTCGCCACTGTTCACCACTCGCTGGCGTTGGGATGCCGGCCGCTCTCTCGCGCTTCTCCGTTTTCGCGGCGGAAAGAAAGTCCCGCCCAACATTCAGCGCATGCGCGCCGATGATTTGCTCGCTGCCGTTTTTCCCGAGGCGCTGGCCTGTCCGGAAAATCTCGAAGGCGAAATTGCACTGTCCGATCACCCGCTGATTCGCGAAACCATGAAAGACGTGCTCACAGAAGCCCTCGACATCGAGGGGCTCCAGCGCGTGTTGACCGACATGGCCGAAGGGCGCATCCGCTGCCTCGCCGTCGACACTCCGGTGCCTTCGCAGTTTTCCCACGAAATCCTGAACGCCAACCCGTACGCTTACCTCGACGATGCCCCGCTCGAAGAGCGCCGCGCCCGCGCCGTCGAAATGCGCCGCGTTCTCCCCGAAACGGTTTTGTCCGAGATCGGCCGCCTCGACCCCACTGCCATCGCCGCCGTGCGCGACGACGCATGGCCAGACGTCCGCGATGCCGAAGAACTCCACGACGCGCTGCTCTCACTAATTGCGCTGCCGGTTCCCGCGACCGATGCGGTGCAATCCACTAAAAGCTTGCAAACAAAATTGCAGGAATCTGCGCCGCAATGGGCTTCACATTTTGAAGAGCTCGCGGCGGAGCGCCGTGCAGGCCGCGCGCAATACAAGGGCGCAACTTACTGGGTCGTTGCAGAGCGCGCCGATGCCTTTCGCCAAATTTTCCCGTCTGCAATTTTCGACATTCCGCTACCAGAGCTGCCCTCCGTCGACACGTCCCAGGAAGACGCACAGCTCGCGATGGTCACCGGCTGGACGACGCATAGCGGACCTGTTTCCGTGTCGCAGCTAGCCGGCGTCCTGGGCATCCCAGCATCCGACGTAGACAGAGCGCTGCTTCGTCTCGAGACCAGCGGTGTCATCCTCCGCGGAAAATTCACCAATCCCGCCAGTAACGAAATGGAATGGTGCGAGCGCCGCCTCCTGGCCCGCATCCATCGCCTCACCCTCGGTCGACTCCGAAAGCAAGTCGAATCGGTAACTCCGGCGCAGTTCATGAACTGGCTGTTTCGCTGGCAGCACATCGCGCCAAGCACTCAATTGCTCGGCGAGCGCGGCCTGCTCGAAGGACTGCGTCAATTGCAAGGCTTCGAAGCGCCTGCAAACTCTTGGGAACGCCAAATCCTCGCGCGCCGTATTGCCAACTACGACGCCAAGGACCTCGACCATCTCTGCCTCACCGGCGCGGTAGGCTGGGGACGTCTTTCACCGCATCCCGCAACACTAGAATTACCGACAGATGGAAAGCGCCGCGTCGTACCCAGCAGCGTGGCGCCAATCACTTTCTTCGCCCGCGACGAATCCGAGTGGATGATCCCCCGCAGAGAAGCCGGCGACGCCGAGGCTTCCAATTTGAGCCCCGACGCTGTAGCCATCCTGCAGTTCCTGCGACAGCGCGGCGCTTCCTTTTTCTCCGATATCGTGCGCGGTACGGGCAGTCTGAAGTCGGAAGTAGAAACCGCTCTCTGGGAATTGGTCGCTGCGGGCCTACTCACCGCCGATGGTTTCGACAATTTGCGCGCACTCATTGACCCCAAGCGCCGCTCCGGTCACGGCAGCGGCCGTTCGGCGCGACCGCGCCACAGCGCCGGCCGCTGGTCGCTGCTCTACTGCGGCGATGCTACCGATCGCAACATCGCCCTCGAAGCAATCTGCTGGATGCTTCTCCGCCGCTACGGCATCGTCTTTCGCGAAGTACTCACCCGCGAGTCGATCCTGCCAAAATGGCGCGAGGTCCTGATCACCCTCCGCCGCCTCGAAGACCGTGGCGAAATCCGCGGCGGCCGCTTCGTCAGCGGCTTTCTCGGAGAGCAGTTCGCTCTGCCCGTTGCGGTGGAATCTCTCCGCGCCATGCGCAAGCAGCAGCCTTCCGGCGAACCCGTCACTGTTTCTGCCGCCGATCCCTTGAATTTAGTCGGAATCCTGGTCCCCGGCGACCGCGTCGCCTCCAACTCCGGCAAGTTCGTCTCCTTCCGCGACGGCGTTGCTCTCCCGCAAGAAGAGCGACCCGCCATCATTCCCATTTCCGCCGCACGCTAATCTTCGTGTTGTAGGGGCGCGCTTCAGTTTATCCTGAGGTACGAAGGGCGCGTCCCAGTGGGACGCTCGGCTCAATTTCACCGTGCTGCCCCACCTCGACCCGTGATCTCCTTGATGAAAGCAGTCTCCTCCGCGCTGTAAGGCGCCCCATCTGTCCGAAATATTTCGTGAAACCAAATCGCCGGCTCGCGATCCGTATATGGATGCTGCCACGAGTCCCACGGCAAATACGTCTGCGTCTTCCCCGCCACTAACCCCCAATTGATCGCCGCCACATTGTATTTCTTTGCGATCGGAAGCGTGCCCTGGAACGTGCTTCCATTTCCCCGCGCCATATACTCCGTACATAAAATCGGTCGATGGTACTGCTGCAGAGGGATCACTTTTTTCTCAAACACTTCTGGCTTGTCGTAGCTGTGGAAGGAAATCACGTCCGACATTTCGATCTGAACCCTGGCCCCGGGCCCTAGCTTTTCCGGAACCGCCCAGTCGTCTTTCCAAACTCCGCTGGTCAACGGTTGCGTCGGATGCGCCGCCCGCGCCCAAGCAAAAGCTCGCGGAAGGAGTGCAATCACCAGCTCGTTCTTGTTCTTCGGCTCCAGTTCCGTGTAGCTCCCTCCGTTCCCGTTGTCCGGCTCATTCCAGATGTCCCAGCCGAGCACCCGCTCATCTTTCGCAAACGCGCCAACCACTCCCTTCACGTAAGCTTCTAGCCGCGGATACTGCGCCGGATCCTGCAGGGCCTTCGCCCCCGGACTCTGCACCCACCCCGAGTTATGCACGCCCGGACGCGGCACGTGCTGCTTTCCGAGTCGCGGCTCCGGATCCCAACACGAATCCAACAGCACAAACAGCGGCTTGATGTGGTTTTTCGCAGCAATCTGTAGAAACGTGTCAATGCGCTTCGTGAAGCCCGCCGGATCCTGCTGCCAAAGCAGATCGTGCAAAAACACCCTCATCGTGTTCAGTCCGATCGCTTCCGCCCATCCCAGTTCCAAATCGATTCGCTTCGCATCAAACGTATCCGCCTGCCACATCTCCAGCTCATTGATCGCGTCCGCAGGAATGTAGTTGCTGCCCACCAGCCACGCCTGCTTCGCGTACCAATCCGCTGCTTCCTTCTCTGTCCACCGCGCCGACTGAGCCTTTGTTGCTCCGCTTACGGCAAATAGCAGTAAGAGCGCCAGCAAACTTTTCTTCCACATAGTTCCCTCCCCGACGTTGTAGGGGCGCGCTTTAGCGCATCCCAGTCTCCCTTTTTCTTCACACCCGATCCAAATGATGAATCTCCGCAACCTCCCGCAACCTCTTCGCCGCGGCCTCCGCGGTAATATCCCGCTGCGGATTCCCCAGCAGCTCATACCCCACCATAAACTTCTGCACCTTGGCCGATCGCAAAAGCGGCGGAAAATAATGCGCGTGAAAATGCCACTCCGGATAATCCCGCCCATCCGTGGGCCGCTGATGAAATCCCATCGAATACGGAAACGAACTCTCAAACAAATTGTCATAGCGAATCGTGATGCGTCGCAAAATATCCGCGAGCAACTCCGCCTCGCCCCCAGCAAACTCTTCCATCGATGCAAAATGCCGTTTGCTCATCAACAGCGTTTCGAACGGCCACACCGCCCAAAACGGAATCACCGCCGCAAACCCGTCATTCTCGCAAATCATCCGCTCGCCTCGCGTCAACTCCATCTGCAAATAATCGCAGAGCAGGCAAGACTTCTTGGCTTCGTGGTATGCCCGAAACGAAGCCAACTCCTTCGTCGGCAAATCCGGCACCGTCGCGTTCGCCCAAATTTGGCAGTGCGGATGCGGATTGCTTGCCCCCATCAACGCCCCGCGGTTCTCGAAAATCTGCACGTGGCGCACCCAATCAATCTCTCCAAGCCGCCGATATTCCGCCGCCCACACGCCAATCACCTCACCGATCACCCCGAGCGACATGCGCGGAATCGTCAGGTCATGCCGCGGAGAAAAACAGATCACCCGGCAAATCCCCTTCTCCGCGCGCGCCACCAGCAAGCCGCCTTCATCCACTTCGAAGTCCGGCGCATTGGGCAAGAGCGCCGCATAATCATTGTCGAAAACAAATGTGCTGGTGTACTTCGGATTCCTCGCGCCGGCTGCTCGTTCGTTCCCCGGGCACAAGTAGCAAGTCGGATCGTACTCTGGCAAGTTCGACGCCGCCGGCTTCTCCACTTTCCCAAGCCACGGCCGCTTCGTTCTATGCGGAGAAACCAACACCCAATCGCGCGTCAGAGGATTCAACCTTCGATGTGGTACTTCCTGCAGCAACGAAGCATCCATACGTTTCACAAGTCGCGCCGTCTTAGATATGCATTCCTCAGCGCGTCACCCCGGGGAGGTTTTCAGCCGCCGTCTCCACCAACTCCGCTCCCTGCGATGCTTCACATATATAGATGTCCGGACGCAGGCCAATTGCGGATTCGTACTCCGCCGAAACCCGACGCTGAAATTCCGCCGCGTGCTCCACGTCCACAAAATTAATCGTGCATCCGCCAAAACCTCCGCCGGTCATTCGCGCGCCATAAACTCCTCTTTGACGCCCCGCAATCTCCACCATCGCATCCAGCTCCCGGCAACTCACTTCATAATCATCTCGCAAACTCTCATGCGAAGCCGCCATCACCTCGCGCAGCCCCTCCGCTTTCCCCGCTTCAAAAAGATCCGCCACCTTGAGCACACGCCTATTTTCGGAAATAACGTGCCGGCATCGCCGGTAAAGTGTTTCCGACAGTAAGTTTCGATTTTCCAAAAGCTGCTCCAAACTCACGTCCCGCAAACTCCGAATTCCAGGCAACGCCTTGGCCAGCTCTCGCACTGCCTCCTCGCACTGCGCGCGCCGCACATTGTATTCGCTCGCTTGCAGCTTGTGTTTCACCATCGTATTGCAAATCACCAGGCTCACCTTCCGCGGAAGCCTCAGCGAACGATATTCGAGCGACCGGCAATCAATCAGCAGCGCGTGACCCGTTCGCCCGTGGCACGATACGAACTGATCCATAATTCCCACGCGCGCTCCCACAAATTCGTTTTCCGCTCGTTGGCACAGCAACGCCAGCTGGGTGCGGTCAATCGCGTGATTCGCCACCGACAACAACGAATATCCGGTCGACACCTCGATCGCCGCCGACGAGCTCAGCCCCGCTCCCAGCGGCACATCCCCGGCAATATAAAGGTTCGCGCCACGCAGCCGGTAGCCCGCGCCCAGCAGCGCCCACGCCACGCCCAGCGGATAGTCCGCCCAATGCCCCGACCCGCGCGCTCCCAATTCATCCAGGTCCGCTTCGTACGCTTCACTATAATTTTCGGAATAGAGGATCAGTTTGCGGTCATCGCGCGCCGCAATCCCCACGCAGCAGGAAAATCCGATCGCCGCCGGCATCACCAAGCCGTCGTTGTAATCGGTGTGCTCCCCAATCAGATTCACGCGCCCCGGTGCCCTGTAAACGGAAGCACCGGTGCCGAAGCGAGCCTTGAACGATGTCAACAGTTCGTGCCCTTTATTCATGCAATCGTGTTTGCAAGAACATAGCAAAAACGCCCTAGAGTGTACGCGATTCCCGCAGCGAATTTAGCCCAAATGTGTTCGGCTAGACATGCCGTCGCGGCCGGGCACCAAACTTCCCGATGCGTCCGAGGCATCTTAACATATGGATAAATGCGCACGGCCGGCGTCCCGCATCGGCTTCGCCTCCGGGGCACTCCCGCGTACTACGCACAATATTGCATCTCTAGTCGACGGCCGAGCCGCGGCGGATTACCCGTAACCGATTTACATACGGTCAGTTAGTAGATACATCCGCGTACGCGGTTGAGCGCCCCAAAATCCCGATTGACGGAACCATCCCAGGTATGTACTATACTGCATCCTAGAGGTCAGCCGTGGCATCGCCCTCCCAACTCGAAACCAAGCTCCCCTTCCGCCGCCCTCCTCCGCTTTCCGGCGAGCAGTTTCTCCTCTCCCTCGGCTCTCGCGTCCGCGATCTTCGCAACCGCCGCGGCATGACCCGCAAGACTCTCGCCCGCGAATCCGACGTCTCCGAGCGCCACCTTGCCCAACTCGAGTCCGGTGAAGGCAACATCTCTATCCTTCTCCTCCGCCGAGTCGCCGCCGTCCTCAGCGTCTCGCTCGAAGAATTGTTCGCCCCACAACACCAAAACGGCCGGCAAGACGAGCAGCAGCATGCTTCGCAAAAACAAACCCTCTTGCGCTTCATCGAGCGCCTCCCCAGCCATCGCCTCGAAGAAGCCGCCGCCCGTCTCCTGCGCGACTTCGGCCCGGAGCAAAATCTTCGCCTCGCCCGCATCGCCCTCATCGGACTGCGCGGCGCCGGCAAATCCACGCTCGGCTCCAAGCTCGCTGCCGAGCGCAGCGTCCCCTTCATCGAGCTCGACCACGAAATCGAAAAAGAAACCGGCATGCCCCTCGCCGAAATTTTCTCCCTCTACGGCCAGTCCGGCTATCGCGCCATTGAGAAGCGCACTCTCGAGCGC
>CATPAM010000204.1 GCA_955651735.1 Candidatus Acidiferrales bacterium
AAAAAATGAGGTAACGAGGGAAACGAGAGGGATCTAAGCCAGATTCCCAGTCTCTTGTTTGCCGACAATCCACTCGAAGTGACTTCCGGGACAGACTTATTTCATTGGTGAGACACGGCATCAGGGCGGGGACAGTATTAACGCAAAGACGGTCTCGCTACTACGGCGTACAGAGTTTGATCAGTGGCGCGGCATGCTCCGCCACTGCAAGGGAATGGATGCATAGCCAAAATGGCTATACCCGCGGGGATCACGGCGCGTGTGGTAGTGTTGCGCGGAATTGGGTGGCGCGGGTTGCGCGGAGAAAGCGGCGGCCCTTCGCGGCTGAGGGTAAGCAAGTTGCCGGGCTCCAAATGGGAGGGGTTATGAGGGTAACGGGAATTGTCGCGACTGCTGCGACGGTGGCTGCGGCGGCTTTGCCTTGCTTTGCGCAGCAGCGGACCGCGTTGCTGGCGGAGAAGGATGTGGCGGCGCTGGCGAATGAGCTTAGCGGGGAGGCGGCGAAGCGGAATCTGGAGGGGTTGGCGCGATTGCACCGGCAGCGCGGGTCGGCGGGATTTCACGCGGCGGCGGAGTTGGTTGCGGAACGGGCGCGGGCTTATGGGCTGAGCGACGTGGCGATTTTGCAGTTTCCGGCGGATGGAAAGATATTTTACGGGACGCAGAGATCGCGGCCGGCCTGGGATGCGGACGAGGGGGAGTTGGAGGAGGTAAAGCAGGCCAAGGGGGTAAGCGAGAAGAGCGGCGAGACAACCGTAAAGATTGCGAGCTATGGGGCCATGCCGATTGTGTTGGCGGAGGATAGCGAATCGGCGGAGGTGACGGCGGAACTGGTGGATGTGGGTGCGGGGACGAAGGAAAGCGACTACGCTGGCAAAGACGTGAAGGGCAAGATTGTGCTGGTGAGCGCGCAGCCGGGGGCGGTGCAGGATTTAGCGGTGGAGAAATTTGGGGCGGCGGGGATCGTCAGTTATGCGCAGAACCAAAAGACGGCTTGGTGGGGCGAGGATGAAAACTTAATTCGCTGGGGACACCTGGAGACATTTTCGCTGAACAAGACGTTTGCGTTCATGGTATCGCTGAAGACGGCGCGGGGATTGCGCGAGCGGCTGGCGCGCGGGGAAACGATTCAGCTGCATGCGGTGGTGAAGGCAGGGCAACACGCGAGCAACTACGAAGTGGTAACGGCGACGATTCCCGGCGCGGACGCGAAGTTGAAGGAGGAAGAGATTGCGTTTAGCTGCCACCTGGATCATCAGCGGCCGGGAGCGAATGACAATGCCAGCGGGTGCGTGACGATTCTGGAGGTGGCGCGGACGCTGCAGAAACTGATCGCTGAGGGAAAACTGGCGCGGCCGGCGCGAACGATCCGGTGTTTCTGGCCGCCGGAGATTGAGGGGACGCTGGCGCTGCTGAACGGGAAGCCGGAGCTTGCGCGGCGAGTCAAGGCGGCGGTGCATATGGATATGGTGGGCGGGGGGCCAGCGACGAAGGCAGTGTTCCACGTGACACGTGGGCCGATGAGTTTGCCGTCGTTTGTGCACGACGTGGCGTGGGCGTTTGCGGAGTTTGTGAACGAGCAATCGTACAAGTTTGCGGCTACGGGGAGCGCGGAGTATCCGCTGGTGGCGCCGGAGGGCGGCAAGGAGCCGCTGCGGGCGGAGTATTCCGCATACACGATGGGCAGCGATCATGATGTGTATCAGGATTCGTCGTTCGGGATACCGGCGATTTATTTAAATGACTGGCCGGACCGGTACATTCATACGAATTTTGATGCGGCGGCGAATATTGATACCACGAAGCTGAAGAGAGCGGCGTTTATTGGGGCGGCGAGCGGATATTTCTTGGCAAGGCTTACCAGCGCCGATATGCCGAAGGATCACTTGCCAGCACTCATCGGGTTGCTCTCCGAGCATCGCCCTGCTCGTTTTGGGGAGTGGTTGCACCGGTGCGAATCGCTAAGTGCTGTCGGTTGTGGAGAGATGACGCGGCCGTTCGTTAGCCAGGAAATGGCCAAGGTGGATTCCATACAGTGGTTCGCGACCGTACCGCCGGACTGGCGGCAAATGGAATGGGCTCACACGACAGCGCTCGAAACGCACCTGTTGAGCGGTCGCGCCCTCCGAACAGAAATCCTGCTTGGAGATTATGGGAAGTTGTGGGAGCGGAGACCGCAGCCGAAGGGGCCGCTGGCAGTGTTTGGTTACGACTATTTTTCGGAACATGCGAAGGCGGCGGGCGTCGCGACCCCGAAGCTGCTGAGTTATGAAGGATTGTGGGGTGGCGGAGAAGAGTACGCGTATGAAGTCTTGAATTTCGCAAATGGCAAGAAGAATACGCAGGAGATTCGCGATGCGGTTTCGGCGGAGTACGGGCCGGTGCCGGTGGAGATGGTGCTGGAGTATCTGCAGGCGTTGGAGAAAATCGGCGTTGTAGAGCGGGTGAAGTAGACAAGGCAGGTTGCTTACGAGGCGATTTGCTGACCGTCTTTTGGGGAATGAGGCCAAGACTCAAATGAAGAATGAACTAGATCCATTGGCGGCAGAACAGGAATTCTTTGGCGCGTTGATCGCCGGAAAAGTCGAGGTTCTGGACCGACTGTTGGTCGACGAGTTTATTTTGGTGGACGTGATGCGCGGCGGGGAGATCACGAAGCCGGGATTGCTGGCGGCGGTGGCATCGGGGCAGGCGAAATTTGAGAGGATCGAGCCGAGTGAGGCGCGGGTAAGAAGGTTTGGGTCGACGGCGATCGTGAACGGGCGGACGGAGATGCGCGGGCGAGTGGGGGACACAGCGTTTGCGGTGCGCAGCCGGTACACCCACGTGTACGTGGAGCAACAAGGCCGGTTGCGACTGGCTTCGGCGCAGGGAACGCAGATCGTCGCCGGGTAGTGCAGGCAAAATCCTCCTAGAGGCGAACACCGAAGACTTCGGAAGCCATCCGTTGGCGGGTGAAGTGCCGGGGTGGCGGCGGTGTGCTAACATCGCGATTGCGCCCTCCAGGAGCCGTTTCCATGCCATCCACGATGAAGGCTTTGCGCAAGATGCAGCCTGCGCGCGGGCTTTCGTTTGAGAATGCGGCGGTGCCGTCGATTGGTCCCGCGGATGTGTTGGTGCGCGTGCGCACGGCGTCGATTTGCGGGACGGATTTGCACATTTATGGGTGGGATCGCTGGTCGCAGGGGCGGATTAAGCCGCCAGTGACGCTGGGGCACGAGTTTTGCGGCGTGGTGGAGCGGGTTGGGGAAGAAGTCACGGCCGTGAAGGCGGGAGATTTCGTCAGCGCGGAGATGCACGTCAGTTGCGGGCATTGCCATCAGTGCCGGTTGGGCGAAGCGCACATCTGCCAGAATTTGCGGATTATCGGGATTGATCAAGATGGCGCGTTTGCGGAGTTTGTGAAGATTCCGGCGTCGAACATCTGGAAGCTCGATCCGGCGATTCCGGAACATTACGGGGCCATTTTGGATCCGCTGGGGAATGCGGTGCACACGGTGCTGGCGGGCGCGATTGCGGGGCAGACCGTGTTGGTGACGGGGTGCGGGCCGATTGGGTTGATGTCGATCGCGGTCGCAAAGGCTTGCGGAAGCTCGACAGTGTTTGCGACGGAGACCAACGAGCAGCGGCGGGCGATGGCGAAAAAGATGGGTGCGGACGTGGTGGTGAATCCGGCGGGGACGGATGCGGTGGCGCGGATCAAGGCGGAGACTGGCGGGACCGGTGTGGATGTGCTGCTGGAAATGTCCGGGAATCCGGCGGCGATTCAGCAAGGATTTCGCGCGCTGCGAGCGGGAGGGCGCGCTTCGTTGCTGGGGATACCGACGGAGTCGGTGCCGCTGGACTTGGTGAACGACGTGATTTTCAAGGGCGCTACGGTGCAAGGGATTTATGGGCGGCGGATGTATGGGACCTGGGTGCAGATGACGGCGCTGCTGAAGGCCGGGCGGCTGAATCTGGAGCCGCTGTTTGGGGAGCGTACGCCGATGGAGAAGTTTGAGAATGCGTTTGCGCTGTTGCAGGGCGGGTTGGCGGGGAAGATTTTGATGTATCCGGATGGCATTAAGAGTTGAAGAATGTGAGTGTTCCAGGGTAAGAATCGGTTGAATTCCCCCAGCTTTATTCTACGTTGACGTGCTTCACTGCGCTCAGCGTGACGCTTGATGGCGACAGAAAAGGCTTGTCGGTGTTAACGCAAGGAGAAAGAAAAATGTCAGAGACGGCGACGCAGAGGGTTGGGCAGAATCCGTTGCAATACGTTAGCGATCAGCTTAGCGAGCTTCGGGCTAAAGGGACGGCGCCGAAGTTGCGCGTGCTGGAGGGGGAGCAGAAGCCGGTCTGCGTCTTTGACGGGCGCGAAGTGATTAACCTGGCTTCGAACAATTATCTGGGGCTGACCACGCACAAGGCGCTACGCAAGGCGGCCATTGAAGCGGTTCGGAAGTATGGGGCGGGCGCGGGCGCGGTTCGAAAGATATAAGGGAAGAGGATGGTCCACTT
>CATPAM010000205.1 GCA_955651735.1 Candidatus Acidiferrales bacterium
CAATCAGCAATGAGTCAAAGCGTCCGTTCCGGTGTCTAATTCATTTGGCGGCCAGCAATTTGAGGGAGAGGGGCGTGCTTGACAGATTGACCCGCCATTGGGTGCGCACAGGGCTTACGGTGTTAGTAGCCGCGCCTGCCCTGCTGGGAATTGCAGGGGCAGCTTATGCTATTCATCTCTGCGTTTCAGCCAGGGCACTCATCAACTCGGCGCGCGTAATACGTACGACGGCGGATGCCGCGCGTGAAATCGCCGCTTGGAGAAGGCGTTCGGGCAACGAGTTTTGGGTGGAAAACCACGACGTCGCGCCGGAGAAAACTTACAAAGCAGAAATTGTGAATCTCGAAATAGCCCGCCTAGGATTAATTGAACTCACGGGAGTCACCCTAGAAGTAACGATGCACGAAGCAAAATTGCGGCGCATCACAGTTACTGAGACGACAGGGTGGTACCCGTTGGCCTCAGTATGGATTCGAGAATGGTTCGATGCTGGTTTGCCGAATCGTTTGCTTGTGAGTCGGACAGGCAAGCCGTCAGCGGCTGTGGTGTCATTCCCCTCGTCCGTGTCTGACGACCAAAGAAAAAGAGTATTCGCTTTCAATACGAATTGTTTGGCGCGGCCCAGAGTGTGCAAGACCGCCGAAGACATCCTTCCTGGCGTGTGGCAGTTAGACTCGAAGGTAAATCCTGATTAACGCCGTTACCGGAGATGTACAGTCCTAGAACTGGACTTGTCCGGTCAGCCGACCAGGAGTTAGCCTTTCGCGGGATAATAGAGGGCACCCGTTACGCATCTAAGACTGCATCTCACTGATGGGTGCCGACCATGCGCTCAAAGTTTCTGCATTTCCTTCGCTTGTGCTTACCGCTGATTCTGTTGGCTGTCTATCATCGCCCAACATTCGCAGCCATACGCCCTTCGTTTGCACTGGACTACTGCGCGTGGCACGCAACACATGCGGTGCTGGTTGAAGTCACGCCAAAGGACGGTGTTTTTATCGTCCTTGAGTCGTGGACAGGTGAACTGCAACCAGGTGACCGTCTAATCGTTCCTGAGCTACAGCCTGCCCTCGGCGCCATGCCGATTTCTCTTAATCCCAAAAGGACCGATTTCTTCGCCCCCGATGAGAGTGGGATAAGCGAACAGATTCCACGACAGCCTGTTGGCTCACGAATGGTTCTCTTCCTCAAAAGGGAAAGAGGCTCAGAAGCATCACCCACTCCCGCAAATACAGAATCAGGAGAGAAATGGCGACCTGCTGATTTCTCGAACGAAATGAGGACCTCAGTTGTCTGGATAGATAGTGGATACCTCTATGGCTTCCAGCAAGTCATGAATCCGGGTCCCAGTGTTCTCACGAGATTGGACACCTCTCTCCAAAAAATGAAAGACCGTGTGACGGAGATTAATCGTATTCACAGGGAACTCGTGGAGGTCGTCAGTATCGGAAACAGCGGTGCTAGAGCCGAAGGCCTCAAACCTTATGTGCGTTCAGAAGTGTATGAAGCCCAGCGACTCGCTCTGAACGAATTGGGCAAATGCGGACCTGCGGCGGTTGGGACGATTCGTGGAATGCTGAACGACCCGGCCTTTGGCGACGAAGCGGCTGAGCTGGTCAAAGCATTTGTCGAGGCAGGGGGTGAAGCGGTCGGAGAAGAATTGACCAGCCGTCTGCAACAAGAGTTGGCGTTCTGGGAAGCTACGGCGCCTTTGCTATCCCAAGGCTGGTGGAATCAGGACCCGTCGCCTCACGCACCACTGCGAGACAGGTACTCGCAGACTCTTGAGTTGATTCTTGGGCTTGAGCGAACGCGTTATACCCCGGCGTTAACCACGGCAAAGAACCTTGGTAATCTTTGGCGCTCTCTTCCACAGCTAAATGACCCAAGCGGCCTCAATCAAATGGCCGAAGAATGCGACAAGTTGATAGAACACCTACGGGCGAACTAGACGGACACAGATACACGTCGTAACTCCTGATTAACGCGCTAGCGAGTCCAGCCGCAGGTAAGGATTTTCTTACCGGAGAAGTGGAATCCGACCCAAGATCAGACCGGGCAGATGTCCGGTAGGCGTATAATCCTTCATTGACACGGCAGGAGGTGCCGACATGGCCAAAACCAAGCAATTCACAATCGCGGTTGACAACCAACCCGGTGCAGTTGCAGGAATCGCGAAAACACTTGGGAATGCCAAGGTGAATATTCTCTCTTTGTTGGGAACTGCCCAGGGCACGGCCGGGACGGTTCAGGTCGTCGTCGACGATGCTCGGCGTGCCAAGAAAGTTCTCGACGCGGCCCGGATCGCCTACTCGGAAACTCCCGCGGAACAGTACGATCTGCCCAACAAGCCGGGTGCGCTGGCGCAAAGCCTCGAAAGGCTCGCAGCGAAAGGCGTCAACCTGAATTCCATCCACGCCACTGCCGCGAAGGGCGGCAAAAAGGCCGTTGTGGTCTACACCGTCGAAGCTGCCGCACAAGCCGCAACCGCCACCGCGTAGGAATAAATCTTTCTTTCCACTGGGTGCGGTTGACAGGAAATTCCCTCTCATGAGTGATGACACACCACGACCGAGATTCCAGGCGTTCTATTGAGCGAGGCCCTGAAGGTAAGGACCCATTCGGGTGGAAGGATGAAATGCGGTCTGACGGATTCATGTGGCGCGTAGCTGTGGACAGGTTAGCAAGCAGGGATACGTTTTCGACGCCTACCCGCTACAGTTTCCGCTACAGTGGCCTTTGAGGGTTCACCGCGATTCTCTTTTAAGCGCCTTTATTTAGTTGGTGAGCCGGGCAGGGCTCGAACCTGCAACCCGCTGATTAAGAGTCAGCTGCTCTACCATTGAGCTACCGGCCCACAGACAACTTCAGAATTTTACATGCGGCGCGCATCTTTGTCGAACGGCCGGCTGCGTGGGATTTTCGTGCTCGCGCCAATCCAAGTTGGAGGCTTTAGGCGCGGAGGACGGCGGTGAGTTCGCGGGCGACTTCGCGGGCGCGGGGAAGGTCGCCCGGGTCGAAAGAAATGGCGGCTACTCGCGGGTGGCCGCCGCCCCCAAACTTCTCCGCCAACGACGCCAGATTCTTGTCGGCGCTCGCCTGGTTCCACGGATTTGTTCCGAGGCTGACTTTCGCGCGCACGGCCGAAGCACTCACACTGACCGAATAAACACATTCCGGATGGAGCAGGTACGGAATGAATTTGTTGTAACCTTCCAGGTCCAGATCGCTGACGTCAAAAAAAATGACATTGTCGCGGGCTTCGGCGCGCTGGCCAAGAATTTCAATCGAGCGGCGATGACGCTCGAGCAAAGGGCCCAGGTGCTTCGCTACGAAAGGCAACTGAATCATTTCCGGGAGCGAGCGATAGGCCAGTTCTGGAATGATGCGGGCGGGCAGTCCGTCTTCCGGCGCCGCTTCAATCACGAGGGCAAGCTGCGTGGCGGGTTCGGCGATTTCCACGGCAGCCTGCGGGGTAGGATATTGTGCGCCGTCAATGATGTCGCCCCAGTGGATCAAATCCTCCAGCGGCCGCGCATCAAATCCGAATTTCTCCTTCGCCACTGTAGCGATCAGCTTGGTGCACGAGCGGTAGTCCGGCTCATAAAACATGTGTGGGCCGGGATGTTCTCGAAAATGCCGGGCATCTTCCGGAGTGAGGAAGGCGCTTTGGTGATGGTCGAACCACCAGGTTAGTTTCGGCGAGTTCGAGTACTTGAAGTCCACGATCACATTCTCATCGCCGTCGAATAGGCCGCCCTCCCAAGGATGCGCGGCGCGGTGCGTCATGCCGCTGAAATGGAATTCGGCGGAGGAGTCGAAGCGTTCGCGGTAGAAGCGGTAGAAGAGCGCGGCGGAGGCGGTGCCATCGAAGCAGCGATCGTGAAAACAGAGCCGTACGCTGGTCATGTCGAGCCGGAATGCGCCTTTCTGTGCCTCGGTGCGAATTTTCCGAGGAACAAAGCTCTTAACAATGCAAGCAGGTCTTTCGGAAGTCAAGCGGAAATCCGCTCACGCAGGAGGGCGATTTTTCCTAGGAGTGTGGCTGCGAATACCGTGTCGGCACAATTGGTAAAGTCGGCTAAAATCGCGCGCGATGCCTGACGTTCCCCAACCGACCAAAACGGAAACCGCGGCACCGAGCGGCTCGACACGCCTCTTCGACTGGCCTGGGCAGATCACCGCCGCGGAGCGCAAATCCCTCCTCGCCGGCGGGCTCGGCTGGATGCTGGACGCCATGGACGTGATGCTGTATTCGCTGGTGCTGACCTACCTGATCCGCGAATTCTCCATGGACACGCGCACGGCCGGTTTTCTGAATTCCCTTACTCTCGTGGCGTCCGCAATTGGCGGTCTCTTATTCGGCGTGGTGGCAGACCGTATCGGGCGAACGCGTGCCTTGATGGTGTCGATCTTGGTGTATTCCCTGGCTAGTGCGGCTTGCGCGTTTTCGCACTCGGTCACGCAATTAGCGACGTTTCGTTTTGTGCTCGGCCTGGGCATGGGCGGCGAATGGACAGCCGCCGCCGCGCTCATCGCGGAAACTTGGAGGCCGGAACACCGCGGGAAGGCACTCGGCCTAATGCAATCGGCGTATGCGATCGGCGAAGCAATTGCCGCTCTGGTCGTACGGCTCGTGCTGCCAAACTTCGGGTGGCGCGCGGTATTCCTAGTCGGCGTTCTGCCTGCGCTTCTGGTGTTCTGGATTCAATCCAGCGTGCCGGAACCAACGTTGTGGAGCGAGCGCCAGTTGGTCCGCACGCGGCGGCCACCACTCCGGCGCCTGCTCTCTGGCAAAGTTCTGCGCATCGGACTATTGGCGACGACGATGAACACTTGCGCCCTGTTCGGATACTGGGGCCTGTTCACGTGGATCCCTGCGTATCTGTCTCTCCCACCGGCGCAAGGCGGCCGCGGACTTAGCCTGGTGAAGACAACGACCTTCTTCCTGGTGCTGTGCGCAGGAAAATTCGTGGGCTACGCAGCTTTCGGTTTCCTCGCCGACGCATTCGGCCGCAGAAAGCCTTACTTCACATACCTGCTAATTGCGGCCGTGCTGGTCCCCATCTACGGAATGACCAGCCGCCCCACCTTACTACTGCTTCTCGGGCCGTTTGTTGCGTTCTTCGGAACGGGATTTTTTTCGGGATACGCCGCGATCGCCAGCGAAATCTTCCCCGGCGAAATCCGCGCAGCGGCCATGGGTTTGAGCTACAACGTGGGGCGTGGGATCTCGGCGATTGCGCCGTTCGCGGTCGGGGCTTTGGCCATTAAGCACGGCATTGGGCCAGCCTTCATGCTGCAGGCTGGTGCTTTCTTTGCCGCCGCGATGCTTTCTTTGACACTCCCGGAAACCCGCGGGAGTCGCTTGATGTAGACTACGCGACAGCAAAGCGGGCCGCGGACAACGTACCGCCGGCATGCAGGGTAAAATTCAGCGCCGTATATGGGGCGCGAGCCAGCGTTTTCTGAAAATCGAGGCTATCAACATACAAACGCTTCGGCACCTTCCTCGTTAGGATGCTTGCTTGCAGCGGTTCCCTGCGGAATGGGTAGGGCCCCAGCGAAACCGCATTTGGCCCGTCCGGGCGCAGCTCCCAGTCGACTTCGCTGCCCTGGTCATCCACGGGAACGTTCTCGATGGTCGCGTCGCGCGGCGTGCCGCTCATGCAAAAGTAAAGCGAGAGACGGTCCAAGGCTTCGAGCCGTCGCGAATTGTTCTCCAGCAATTTGTCCTGGACAAACTCCCTGTTGGCCGTTTCCCCGCGAAGATCCACTTTCAACCGCAATTGCTGCAGCTTCAATCCTTGTAGAAAGCCGCTGACCAGCTCCGTCTCCGTGGACTTCACATATTTGGCGGAAAAGCCCGGAATTGTCGCACGCGCCCGGTCATACAATCCCGACGCGTGCATGCTCACCAGCAATCCGGCATAGCGATCCGCTTTGACCGCGCGCTCAATTCCCCGCTGATAAAGCTGGATATGTACGTCCGTGGGAAGCGACATGAAGCTGTAGGGCAAACGCGTTTTGGGGTCGACTTGCGGTAGCAACTCCCATTCCCGCCAGCCATTGTCGTGTTCGGTGGCCGCCAGCCGCAGCGATTCGAAAGGCTCGGGGCGCTGAAAAAGCTCGTTCCCCCATTCGCGCGCAAGAAAACCGGACAGCACTGCGTGATCCGTTTGCCGGATCAGAACAAGTTCATCGCCTTGCTCTTGAACGATCATTGCGCTGCCCTCGTTCGCGGCTCCTTCGAAGGATTTTTCCGATTGCGCCCGCACTTCAACGCAGGCGCCAGCGTTTCGCGCCTTTGCCCCTATTATGCGCCGCGTTGCGCCGGCAATCCAGCGTGGACTCGTGACAGCCCCCTCGCCGTCTCCACCACATCGCCATGCACGACACATGGCCTGTATAATGGATACGCTGTCCACCTGCGGGAGTGGCGGAACTGGCAGACGCGCAAGACTTAGGAGCCTACGAAGCCGTTTCCCGCGACCATCTAATTCTCCAGAAAATCGACGAAGTTCCACCCTTTCAACAAATTCTCGACTCCGCTATCTTTGCCAGCGTTTGCGAAGATTGTTATCCGTAGCCGGGCAATAGGGACGAATTAGGGACGTTTCCGTGGGCTTACCAACAGCATATTTTAGAGTTTCTTTGTTGGG
>CATPAM010000206.1 GCA_955651735.1 Candidatus Acidiferrales bacterium
AACGTGCACGGCAACGGCGTCTACAAGTTTGTCTACGGAAGCACTTCACCGCAGCATACGGTGCTGCGCAATGCCACGGATCTCATGCTCGATGCCATGCGCGAATTCGACGAAGGCGCTCGCGACACGGCGGATAAGGAAGCGCTATGAGCGAAGCAATGACCATACCACCCCTGGCCGATGCGCCCGTAAAGCGCACGCCCACGGTCTATTTCATCGATGACAGCGCTACCATGCGCGAAGTCATCAAGATTGCTTTCCGTCGCGAAAGCTTCAACGTCGTCGCCTGCGCCGATGCCGCCTCGGCGCTTGCGCAGTTCGCACAGAATGCCCCGGATGTCGTCATCACCGATGTCATCATGCCCGATCAGGACGGCTACTCGGTCTGCACGCAAATCAAGCAGCATCCCGAATTCAGCTCCGTTCCCGTCATCTTGATGTCCGGCGTCGTCAACAAAACCGTCGCTGACAAAGCCATCGCCGTAAAAGCCGACGAATTGATTCGCAAACCCTTTCAGCCCCAGGAACTAATTGGCCGGGTCAAAAGTTTGCTTGGACCGAAATTTGCCCCGCCCGCGCCGGAACGCCGTATTGGTGCCAGCTCGCTGCAGAGCCTGTTCGCGCCGCCGGCGCCTCCGCCGCAAGCAATCCCTGCTCCGCCGCCTGTGCACGATGTGCCACACGCGATGCCGCCAGCGCCGCCAGAAATGGCGCCTCCCGAAAATGCATGGCCCCGCGCGTTAGCCGAAGCCTTCGCGCCACGGCCCGCCGCGCCCGCTGCGCCTCCCGCGCAAGGGTTCCGCGCTCCCGCGGCAAACCCCGACATCGTCAAACTCAAAACCGAAATAGCCCGTCTCGAGCTGCTGGTGAAGAAACTCCAAACCGAACTGCAAATCGAGCGCCAGTACAACCAAGCCCTCGAACAGCACGTTCACAACTTGACCACCATCGAGTAACCAGAACTCGGCAGGCGTGGGAACGGCAATCTCCTGATTGGCGCACCGTAACACGATCTCGACATCACTCGAATTGGACCCTATGCCCCGCACGCTACAATGCTGGCTGCGACGCCCACCAATGCATCGGTGACCGAACCGCGACCCCTATCCTGACACTTTTCCGACTACCTCGAGGGTTTGAAAGAAAGCCCAATCAGGTCCATATTGGGAGGCATATAAGGGGGAGTCCACGCGCAGTTTCATTTGGCTAGCATTAGCGGCACTGCTGGTCTTTGCGTGGATCGGAAGCTTCGTTGTGTTCCACGTCGCGGGCTTCTTGATTCATCTCCTTTTGATTTTGCGGTCATCTCGCTGGTAATTCACCTTTTCAGAGGAAGACGCGCCACCTGAAGCCGCTTGCTGCCCGGTCGCGTTCAAGAGCCGGACGGCTAATCACAACTAGCGTATGGACACCTTGTCAAAGTTCGGACGCCTCTGTTTCGCCGGTTCCATCGCCTTCTTTGGCGTTCAGTATCTGCTCTACGGCCATTTCGAGGGAGGCCTGCCGCTCGTCCCCCTTGGACCCCGGGCGCTCCGCTGTTGGCTTATGTACTTGGGACGATCCTCATTCTGGCGGCCTTAAGCATCGCAACCTTCTGGAACGCGCGCTATTCCGCAATTTCCCTGGGCACTCTGCTCCTCCTGTCTTTCCTGTTCTTGCATTGCCTTCACGCCTCCGCGATTCTCAACAATGGCAATGACCGCACTCGTGCCTTTGAAGGTCTAACCTTGTCGGGCATAGCCTTCACCTTGGCGGGGACTCTCACGATCGACCGCGCCTCTCCAGACTCGAACATCGGCGCGAATAGATGGTTCACCGTTGGCCGCTTCCTGTTCGCGATTTCCATGATTGTCTTCGGCGCTCAACATTTTATGTATGCGTCCTTCATCGCGTTCCTGATCCCTGCCTGGATTCCCGGACACCTTTTCTGGGCCTATTTCACAGGAACCGCCTTTATCGCCGCCGGCCGGTCGATCGCAGCCAAGATAGCGCCGCTCGCCTCCACGTGTCTCGGCATCATGTTCCTGCTCTGGGTGCTCGTTCTTCACGCGCCGCGCGTCGTCGCTCAACCTCGCAATGGTGATGAATGGAGCAGCTTATTTGTGGCCCTGGCCCTGGCTGGCGGCTCCTTTATTCTGGCCGCCGCTTCTCAAGGAATGAATGATAGGCGAGTTGTGAGTCCCAGCTAAGATCGCCCGCGAACTGCTAAGCGATCGGATTTTTCCAGCGGAGCCCGGGAAAACGGCTGAAGTCTCGATCCGTCGTGTGGAGTATGCCCCCATATTCGATCGTAAGAGCCGCCAATTGCGCATCCGTAATCAGCGGCCCTCGGACCTGGCCGTCGACAATCATTTGACGGAGGAAACTCCAGTGATTGTCTCCCGGGCCGAGCAAGCGGACGTTGGGCTGCTTGACCCACTGATCCACTAGGTCAGCCACCTCCACGGTGGTGAAGCGCTTCCCAGTCAACCTGGGATTAGTCACGATCCGCATGAACACCGAAAGAGTTTGCCACGGCAATCCGACTGGAGACGCACCTGAAAAGACCTCCTCGACCCATGCCCGCGCTTTCGCGTGCTTATCCGAATCTGCGTCATAGGCATACAGCAGGATGTTCGCGTCAAGAACAATCACTTGTGCCCAGCACCTTCCAGGGTTTCCACCAACTTCTCGACGTCGTCGTAGCTAAGTCCGGCAGGCAGGCCTAAAGGGCGGGGGTGAACAATGAATCTCTTTTGCTGCTGTTTTCCCGATTGCATCAAGCCCAAGCGCAGAAAATGGTTGACCGCAGCCTTCAACGAAGTACCCGAACGGCGAATCTCGCGCCGCAGTAGCTTGATCCAGTTCTTGTCCATCGACTCGCATGTGTGTTCCACGCTTCTTTCAGACGCTGCCTCGCGGCTCAACCCTTGCGCTTCGCTATCACTTCGCCTCCATCAGGCTGTGAAGAGCACTTGCACCTCCAAGCTGTCGACTCTGCTCGGCACACAACTGAAAAAGGGCGGGCCGCTAAGCCCGCCCCTCGGAAACCAATAATTAACAACCAAAAACAGTTTTGTCCCTCTACGCTTTCGCCGCCTTCACTCCATTAAACGCCACGGCCAGCCGCGATTTGTACCGATTCCCCGTATTTTCGTGCAGCACGCCCTTGCTGATCGCCACATCAATCGCCGACAGCGTCGGCTGCAGCAAAGTCCCCGCCGCGCCCGCATCCCCCGCGCTGATCGCCGTGCGCAGCCGCTTCATCAACGTGCGCACCCGCGTGCGGTTGGCCCGGTTCACTTCCGCGCGTTGACGAGCTTGCGCCGCCCGCTTCAAAACGGACTTCTTCTTTTTCTTTACTTTGGTAGCCTGTCCCTGGGCCATCTATTGCTCCTTTTGCGTACTCCGGAAACCTTTAACGTTAAACGAGGCGTTTCCCTTTGTCAAACGACGCAAAAACCGTTTCTTCCGGGCAAACCGTGACGCAAGCTCCCGGCACGGTCGCTTCTGCGCCGGTCACACCTGCACCTCTGCGACAGAGCAAACACGACGAGCTGCGCCTGCTGGTCAATTCACGTCACCCCATCATCACGATTGAGACGCCTGAAGAGGAGCGCGTCGAACAGGTACTCCTGGAGGTCGCCGCGGAGCTTGCCGTCCCGCTCTACACCTGGAGCGTCACCGCTGGCTTGGCCAAAGCGCACGGCGCGCCAATCTACAACACCGATAATCCCGAGCAGGCGGTCGCCAATATCGCGCTAATTCAGGGCGACGCCATTTTTCTGCTGAAAGACTTTGCGCGCTATTGCGACAACGATCGCGTCTGCCGCCGCTTGCGCGAACTGGCCGAGAAATTCCGCGCCGAGCGCCGTTCCATCGTTATCACCGCCGCCTCCTTGCAGTTGCCTCCGGATTTGCGCGGCGATTCCGTGCCCATACAACTTGGCTTGCCCACAGCCGACGAACTGCTCCCCGTCGTAAAAACTGTGCTGGCGGATATGAATCGCACGCAGCAGATTCCGCTGGCCCTCGATATCTCCGGCATCACGCAGCTCGCACAAAATCTTGTCGGCTTGCCGCAGGAAGAAGCCATGCGCGCATTGCGCATGTGCATCCTCGCGCGGCGCCGCGTGGACGTCGGCCTGCTCGACGCCGTCCTCGACGCCAAACGCGACGCGCTGCGCAGCGACGGCCTCCTCGAAACCGTGCGCCGCGATGCATCCTTCGCCGACGTCGCGGGATTGCGCCGGCTGCGCGACTGGATTGCCAAGCGAAAAAGCGCCCTGACTCCGGAAGGCCGCCGCTTCGGACTGGAGCCGCCCAAAGGGATTCTAATTACCGGCGTGCAAGGCTGCGGCAAGAGTTTGGCAGCGCGCTCCGTAGCCGGCGAATGGGGTTACGAGATGGCCCGCCTTGATGCCGGCGCTCTGTACGACAAATTCATCGGCGAAAGCGAAAAAAAACTGCAGAAAGCCCTGGAGCTGGCACAAAAACTCGCGCCCATGGTCCTGTGGATCGACGAAATCGAGAAAGCCTTCGCCTCCGCCGGAAGCAGTGGCGATGCCGACGCCGGCCTCTCGCAGCGCTTGCTTGCCACGCTACTGACCTGGATGCAGGATCGCGAAAGTGGCGTCTTCCTCGCCGCCACTTCCAACAATATTTCGGCGCTGCCCCCGGAGATGCTGCGCAAAGGCCGCTTCGATGAGATTTTCTTCGTCGACCTGCCCAGCGTCGACGTGCGCAGCGCGCTCTTTGCCTTGCACTTGAAAAAACGTGCACGCGATGCCGCCAGTTTCGATTTGCCGGCGCTGGCCACAGCAAGCGAAGGCTTCAGCGGCGCAGAAATCGAGCAAGCCATAATCGCCGGCCTGTACACCGCCTTCGCTCAAAAACAGCAACTCACGACAGAAATACTCGTAGCCGAAATCCGCGGCACCCAACCCCTCAGCGTCACCCGCGCCGAAGACATCCAAGCCATCCGCGACTGGGCCAAAACCCGCGCCGTCCCGGCGGATTGATTCACCGCACCTGATCGCTCGCTGTCATCAGGGGGCTACCCGATGAGGATAGCCGAAGGACCTCAACGCCCAGCATCTGCAAACGGCGGCGAGTAAGAGAACGCGGTTCGCATCAACACCTAGGCCAGTCTCAAACTTGGGTCGCCGTTGAGCGAGGTGTCTGCAAATTGGCCGGCGCGAAACCGAAAATAGGCCGCGGCGGCGATCATCGCGGCATTGTCCGTGGATAGCGCCCGGCTGGGAAAGTAAACGTCGAAGCCGTTGGCTCGCGTGCGCTCTTCAAACGTGGCGCGGAGTTGGCTGTTGGCGGCGACTCCACCAGACACGAGAATGCTTTCGGCGGACAATTCTTCCGCTGCCGCGAGCGTGCGGTCGACCAAATCGCGCACCACCGCGTTCTGAAACTCGCGGACCAGCGCCAGCGTTTGTGGGCTGCACAATGGCAGCAACTCCTCGAACTTGCGCTCACCGCGCGCCAGCGCCTCTTCCCTGCTGCGAATCTCCGCCGCGTATTCAGGATGTTCGCGCACGTGATAGAGAACGGCCGTCTTCAACCCACTAAAGCTGAAGTCGTTCGGATTGCCACGTATTTTGATGGAGCCAAACTTCACTGGAGCCGGAACGCCATTCGTAGCAGCGGCCAGACGATCCAAAATCGGCCCTCCGGGATAGCCAAAACCAAGCAATTTCGCAACTTTGTCGTATGCTTCGCCTGCCGCATCGTCACGCGTTTGCCCAATCTTCCGATAATCAAATGTGCCGCGCGCTTCATCCAACTTCACTTCGTACAAAACCGTGTGCCCGCCGGAAACGATGAGGCATACCGCAGGCAGCTTCGGCTCGGGGCCGCTTTTGTGCGCTTCCAGAAAAACGGCGTGGACGTGACCCTCCAAATGAT
>CATPAM010000207.1 GCA_955651735.1 Candidatus Acidiferrales bacterium
GAACAATCTTGCTGAGACCCGAAGGCCCGAGTGCATGCAAACTCGGGCCTTTTTTCTTTTGGCTTCCCGCCGGTGTAAAGTAATCCTGAAACGCGGATTCATCATCCCAGCCTATGACTCCGGGGAGCAAACGATGCGGGTCTGGGTACAGCCAGGGAAATCGAGGTGGAGCGGAAGAAAGCGCGCGTTGCAGGCATGCCTGCTGGCGCTCGCTTGTGCGCCGGGAGCGTGGGCGCAACGCAGCAAACTGAAGCCGCCCTGGAATATGTATTCTCCGGAAACGGATGTGCAAGTCGGGAAACAGAACGCGGAGATCCTGGAGAAGCGCCTGCCGTTGTGCAACGCCCCCAAAGTGGATGCGTACCTCACGCAGCTGGGGCTTAAGCTGGTGGGTAAGCTGCCGACGCGCGGCGTGCAGTACCCCTGGCAATTTCATTGTGTGAACAGCAAGGAGATCAATGCGTTTGCGCTGCCCGGCGGATATGTGTTCGTCAACCGCGGTGCGATTGAGGTGTCAGACAATGAGGCGCAGCTTGCCGCGGTAATGGCCCATGAATTGTCGCACGTGGCGCTGCGGCACGGGACGGCGCAAGCGTCGAAAGCGCAGATCATGCAAGGCGCGGCGGGTATTTTCGGCGGGATCTTTGGCGGAAGCACGGGTGGAGCGCTGCTGACACAAGGCGTGGCGCTGGGAGCAGGCAGCGTGCTGCTGCACTATTCGCGGTCCGACGAGACGCAGGCGGACCTGCTGGGGACGCAGGCGTTGTATGACTCGGGATACGATCCGCGGGCGATGGCGCAGTTCTTCGAGAAGCTGGAGTCGGAGACGCAAGGGAAGAATCCGCCGCAGTTTTTGTCGGACCACCCGAATCCGGGGAACCGAGTGGAGCGCGTGAATGAAGAGATCGACAAGCTGGGGGGCGTGCCGGCAAACGCGAAGAGGGACTCCGCTGATTTTGAGGCGGTCAAGCGCGAAGTAATGGCGCTGCCGGTCGTGAGGATGCCAGCGGCTGCCACGGCAAGCGTGGCTCCGGCACCATCTGGCACCTTTGTGGATTACCAAGTTAGCGCCTACGCTCTGAAAGTTCCTGAGAATTGGAAGAAGTATGAGGACAAAGGCAGCGTGACGTTTGCGCCGGACGGCGGAATCTCGCAGAGCGGGAGTCTCGCGTACGGAATGATTGTGAGCGTGAACCAGGCGCAAACTGATGCAAGTGAGCATGCGCTGGACAACGCGACTCTGGCGCTGATTCAAGAGCTGGTTAAGACTAATCCGGGCTTAAAGGTGACGCGGGAGCCGGGGCGAGTGCAGCTCAATGGGCAGCCGGGACTGTCGACCTATTTGAGCAACGATTCGCCGGCGGGCGGAAAGGAAACCGACTGGCTGATCACGGTGCTGCGGCCGCAGGGATTGGTTTCCTTTTTGTGCGTGGCTCCGCAGTCCGCGTATCCGGAGTATGAGAAGGCGTTTACGGTGGTGCTGGACAGCGTCAGGCTGCTGAGATAAAGAGAAAAGAGAAGAAAAAGATTTAACACCCCGACGGGGTCAGGGCAGGCGCCGGGCACTGCACTGAGGTCACGGAGTAAGAAAGGGCGCCTGCACATCAGCGGGCACCCTTTTTGGTTTGATTTGAAGCGGAATACCGGCTAGTTGTTGTCTTCCCCGCGGTCTTGGAAGAGAAGCGGAAGGATCTCAGTGCCTTCCTTCCGTACGGAATTGAGCTGCCCGGGGTCAAGCCCCGGCGCCTTGAGGATGGCCGGGGCTACCTGCGAGGTGGCGACCGGCGTCTTGACCGTGCGGGGATGCAGATCCGGGTTGGAGATGATGAGACCGACGTTGGTGTCACCGAAGTTGAAACCGCCGTGCTCGGCGTTCTTTTTCGTCGAGGTTGTGTAAATCGTACCGTAAACAGGCTGCACGAGAATGCCGGGTGTGCGGCTGTCCTTCGTGGGGCTATTGAATTTGAGCTTTAGTTCGTCGCCCGCCATGACGTCATCAATGAAGAGCGCATTAGCATTCGCGTTGAGATAAGCCGCAACGGCTGTGGTCTTGCTTTGGTCGGGCAGCCAGATCAGCGCGATATCGTCATCTTGGACGAACCCGCAGGGGCCTGCAGGGCAGTTGTTGTGCCAGCCGGGCTAAGACCTTACGAGGTCTTCTTTGCGGGATTCCGCGCTGGGGGTCGTGTGGCGCTGCTGGTAGACCTCGGCGGCGCGGTCGAGGGCTTCGGCAATGCTGGGGCAGATATTTTCGGCGCCGACGTGGCGCTCGAATTCGGCTTGCCGCATGAGCTGCGCGGGTTGCTGGCGGGCGCCGCAGAGCAGAAGCGAGCGGCCGGATTCGTGAAGCTGGTCGGCAAGATCTTCGATGGCGCCGAGGCCGGTGGCGTCGATGGCAGTCATGTTGCGTAGTCGCAGGATGACAATGGGCGGCAAGGATTGTAGCGAATCGAGAAGGTCGGCGAATTTGTCCGTGGCGCCGAAGAGAAATGGTCCGTGAATGCGGAAGACCGTGGCGTAAGCGGGGATGTCCTTGCCTTGCAGGACATGGACGCGGCTGTCTTCGACGTAATCGCGAGTGACGCGCGTGACCGTGGTGGTGCGGGAAACTTTGCGGATAAACATGAGTGCGGCGAGGACCATGCCGACTTCAAGGGCAAAGGTGAGGTCGGTGACGACTGTGAGGGTCATGGTCAAGAGCCAAACGGTGATGTCGGCGGCGCTGAGCTTCAGAATTTCCGGGATTTCCTGCCATTCACCCATGTTGTAGGCGACGACCATGAGGATGGCGGCTAGTGCGGCGAGGGGAACGTTCTTCACCAGCGGCGCGGCGAACAGGACGATGGCCAGCAGCGTCAGCGCGTGGATCATGCCGGCGACCGGAGTTTTCGCTCCAGCGCGGACGTTCGTCGCGGTGCGCGCGATGGCGCCGGTTGCAGGGAGCCCACCGAACAGCGGCGAGACAATGTTGGCGACGCCTTGGGCCATAAGTTCGACATTGGGATTGTGCTTGTCTTTGCTCATGCGATCGGAAACGACGGCGGACATGAGCGATTCGATGGCGCCGAGCATGGCGACGGTGAACGCGGGCGAGAGGAGTTGACGGAAGATGTCGTAGTGAAACTTGGGCAACGCGAGCGTGGGCAAGCCGCTGGGGATGCCGCCAAATCGGGTGCCGATGGTGTCAACCGGAAGATGCAGCAAAGTGACGGCGGCGGTCGCGCCGAAGGTGACGATAATGGCGCCGGGAACGCGCTTGGCGTATTTCAGGCAGAAAATCATGATAGCCAGGGAAGCGAGGGCCACGGAGGTAGCCTGCCCGGAGATGGTGTTCGCTGCTTGCGCGAACGCTTGCATGCGATGGAAAAAATCGCCGGGGACGTGGTCCATGCGCAGGCCAAAGAGGTCGCGGATCTGCGTGCTGACGATGAGGATGGCGATGCCGTTGGTGAAGCCGACGATTACGGGGCGGGGGAAATATTTCACCGCGGTGCCCATGCCGGTGACGCCGAGAAGAACGAGCAGAACGCCGGCCATCATGGTGCACATGAACAGGCCGTCGATACCGTACTTGGCGATGATTCCGGAAACCACGACGACGAAGGCGCCGGTGGGGCCGCCAATCTGTGTCTTGGAGCCGCCAAGCGCGGAGATGAGGAAGCCAGTGACGATGGCGCAGTAGATTCCAGCTTGCGGCGAGACGCCGGAGGCTATGGCAAAGGCCATGGCCAGCGGCAGGGCGACCAAGCCGACGGTTATGCCGGCAACGAGGTCGGACAAGAATTTGTGGCGGTCGTAGTCGCGCAGCAGGATTACGGATTTGGGCAGCCAAACGTTTAGCGCGGGGGTCATACCTGCAATTGCGGACGAGCCGACTCCGACAGACTTGGTGCAAGTCTAACAGGAAAGAAGACGGCGCTTCCCGCGGGAATGATATGGCTGTGCCGTGAAATGAATCGCTGACTGAATTGGGGGCCGATCACACCGTGGGAATTACCGGCGTGGGCTCCACGTGCTTGTGTTTAGATTTGTGCCTGGCGTTCGGGTCGGATTCCTGTCGCGAGGGATCCCAACGCAAGATCGGCTTGCGCGCGGCGCCGACTTCGTCGAGACGGCGGACACGGGTGGAATGCGGTGCGGTCTTGACCAAGTCCGGATTGGTGGCGGCTTCTTCCGCGATCGAACGCATGGCGTCGATGAAGAGGTCGCACTCTTCCTTGGATTCCGATTCGGTGGGCTCGATCATGAGCGCTCCGGGAACAATCAGGGGAAACGCAGTTGTGTACGGATGGAAGCCGTAGTCGATCAGGCGCTTGGCAATGTCCATGGTGCTGACGCCGTTCTTTTTTTGGTGTGCGTCGCTGAAGACAACCTCGTGCATGGAGGGCAGGGAATAGGGGAGATCGTAGGCGCCCTCTAGATGCTTGCGGATGTAGTTGGCGTTGAGCACGGCGTCTTCGGTGGCCTGACGGAGGCCGGGGCCGTAGGCGAGGATGTAGGCGAGGGCGCGCACCAGGACGCCGAAATTTCCGGAGAAAGCTTTTACGCGGCCGATGGAATCGGGGCGCACGGACTCAAGGGCGAGACGGCCGCCCTCTTTTTCGACAAGGATGGGGACGGGACGAAAAGGCTCGAGGATTTTCTTCATGGCCACTGGGCCGGCGCCCGGGCCGCCGCCGCCGTGGGGCGTGGAAAAAGTCTTGTGCAGATTGAGGTGCATGACGTCGACGCCGAGGTCGCCGGGGCGCGCGATGCCAGCGAGGGCGTTCATGTTGGCTCCGTCCATGTACAGCAACGCGCCTTTGCCGTGGAGAATCTCGGCGATTTCCGGGATGCGCTGCTCGAAGATGCCGAGCGTCGAGGGATTGGTGATCATCAGAGCGGCGACGTCGGGCTTGACCAGTTCGCGGAGTTTGTCGACGTCGATCTGGCCGTGCGATTCGGACTTGATGTTCTCGACTTCGTAGCCCGCAATGACCGCGGTGGCGGGATTGGTGCCGTGCGCGGAATCGGGAATTAAGACTTTCTTGCGCGGATTGCCTTGCCTTTGCAGGTACGCGCGGATCAGTAGCAAGCCAGTGAGCTCGCCTTGCGCGCCGGCGGCGGGCTGCAGCGTGATGGTATCCATGCCGGTGATTTCGAGGAGGCATTGCTCGAGCAGGCGCAGGATCTTGAGGCAGCCCTGCGAAAGCTCTTGCGGCTGGTAGGGATGCTCGGTAGCGATGCCGTCAAGACGAGCCACGAATTCGTTGACGCGCGGGTTGTACTTCATGGTGCAGGAGCCGAGCGGATACATGCCGAGGTCGATCGCGTAATTCCAGGTCGAGAGTCGCGTGAAGTGGCGAATGACTTCGATTTCGCTGACTTCGGGGAATCCCTCAACGCCTTCGACGCGATGATTTTGACCGAGGGCCTCCGCGGGATCCACGCTCGGGACGTCGAGCGGAGGCAGTTCGAAGGCGCGCTTGCCCGGCGAAGACTTCTCGAAGATGAGGCCTTCGTTCTGGTTCGTGTGGCGAGAAGCTTTTTTGATTCTGTGGTTCAAATCAGTTCCGGTCCTTGTGGAACAGCCATTTGCGGCTGCTCGGTTTGCTGCGGCTACCAAGGTTGTTCTAAGGCACGTCGTACAGCGCCGGCTAATTTCTCGATGTCCAAGCGCGTGGTAGTTTCCGTGACGCAGACAAGCGCATGCTTGGTCAGCTCTGGGTATGAGGTGCCAAGCGCCACGGGGCCAACGATTTTTTCGCGCAGGAGTTCCGCGTTGACGATTTTTACGGAGCGCGGGAACTGCAGCGTGAATTCGTTGAAGAAAGGAGCATCGAAAGTGCGGCGCACTCCGGGGATTTTCGTGAGCTCCGTGAGTGCGAAGCGTGCCTTTGAGAGATTTTGCTGCGCCATTTCGCGCAAGCCCTCCTTGCCGAGAAGCGTGAGGTGCACGGTGGCGGCAAGAGCGCAGAGAGCCTGATTGGTGCAAATGTTGGAGGTGGCCTTTTCACGGCGAATGTGCTGCTCGCGGGTGGCAAGCGTAAGAACGAATCCGCGGAGGCCTTCGAGGTCGGTTGTCTGGCCGGCGAGTCGACCCGGCATTTGGCGGACAAATTTCTCGCGCGAAGCGATTACGCCCACAAATGGGCCGCCGTAGCTGGGCGGCAGGCCAAAGCTTTGGCCTTCCATCGCCACGATGTCGGCTTCTGAGGGAGGCCGCAAAGCTCCCAGCGAAACTCCTTCGGTAATGGCGACGACCAGCAGAGCGCCTGCTGCGCGCGCGATTCCGGCAAGCTCGGGAAGCGGTTCAACGGCGCCAAAGAAATTAGGCGACTGCGCGAGTACGGCCGCCACATCATCGCGGATGGCGGCTTGCAGCGCTTTTTGGTCTACAGCGCCGCCTGCGTTGTAGGGAATTTCCTCAA
>CATPAM010000208.1 GCA_955651735.1 Candidatus Acidiferrales bacterium
ATTCAGTTTTGCGCATTGATTTCTCGCCAGCGGTTCCGCTCATCTTGCACGGAAGCTACAGCTCCAAATTCAAGCCCGAACAGCTACTGACGAAACCGCAGAGCTGGTGCGTGCTTGACTACGCGGCGGGTGCTTCTGTGCGGGCCGCGGCCCGGCTGAGTTTTCAGACGAAACGCGAGGGGACGGCCCATGGAATTTGTTTGTGGTTCGAGACGCAATTATTTGAAGATATCAGCTACTCCTCTGGTCCTGACGGTGCAGCCACAATATATCGCCAGATGTTCCTTCCCTGGCTTGAAGCAGTTAGGGTCACTGAAGGACAGGAGATCGAGGTGCAATTGCAAGCCGATCTTGTAGCCTCCGATTACATTTGGCGCTGGGACACAAAGATTTACGGGAGCGGTGCGCGGGTGGAACGCCACTTTCAGCAATCAACGTTTCAAGGTGCGCAGTTCTCGCCTGCTTCCCTCCGGCGGCACGCGGCGGAGTTTGTGCCATCGCTATCCGAAGAGGGGCGGGCCGATCGATGGCTGCTGCAAGCGATGGACGGAAAAACTTCGCTGCAACAGATGGCGCTGGCCGCCGCGCAGCAATTCCCGGCCACCTTCGCTCGTTGGGAGGACGCGCTCCGCCGCGCCGCGGAGCTTGCCAGCCAATTTTCGCGTTAACCGAGCCCTGTTGGCCGTGCCCGCATCGGCAACCACGGAGAATGCTCTGCCGCAAATTTCACTGACGCGTAATACTGGCCAGCCAGCTGAATGGCTGGCACTCCTGAAATGCGCTGCTCCTCGCGCAAAATTCGACCGTCTGGGCGGTCTCTCGCAAAATTCCCTAACTTGGCCTAAGTTGTTACAGCTCGCGGAAGATCACGGTCTGGTCCCGCTTCTCGCCGAACGCGTAAAGGACTTAGATCCATCTCTTATCTCCCGGGAGGTCCGGGACAAATTGCATGAATCGCGACGCTCGCACGCTATTTTCGCCCTGCAACTGACCGCTGAACTATTTCGTCTGCTCCAATGCTTCGCCGAAGCTGGCCTCGAAACTTTGCTGACCAAAGGCCCCGCCCTCTCCGTTCGCTGTTATGGCGATCCCGGCATGCGTCAATACGGCGACCTCGACCTTATTGTTCGCCAAAAAGATATTCGACGTGCGACGCAGGCCATGCTCGACCTCGGATACGAACCCCGCGTCCCGCTAGCCGCCATCGACACTAAGAAAATCCCCGGCGAATACGCTTTCCGAAAACTTGGCACGCACCTTCTCGTCGAGCTCCACACCGAGCGCACCTTTCGCTACCATCCGTGCCCATTACACATCGAAAAACTATTCGAGCGGCGCGATTCCGTGACCATCGACGGCCGCGACGTACCGGCGCTTTCCTCCGAGGACGAGCTTGTTCTCATTTGCGTGCATGGCGCCAAGCATTTGTGGGAGCGCCTCATGTGGATTGCCGACGTAGCGGCGCTAATCTCCTCTGGACGACCGCCGGATTGGGATTGCGCCACGGCAGCGGCCCGCGAAGTCGGCGCCGAGCGAATGCTGCGCTTGGGGTTGTGCCTCGCTTCGGACGTGCTCGGCGCCGAGTTGCCTACACAAGTAGAGGCCAGCGTACGATCCGACCGTGCGGTTTCACGGCTCGCCGCGCAAATCGAAAGCCGACTCGCTTCCCGCGAGCCTCGCAGTATCGGAATATTGCAGCGCGCCGCCTTTCGCATCAGAATGCGCCGCGGCTTGCTCGCTGGCGCAGCCTACTGGCTGCGCCTCTCGCTGTCTCCCACCGAAGAGGATTGGACTCCAGGCAAAGAAGGAAATCGCCTCGCTCTCCTCGACGCCATCAGCAGGCCGCTTCGCCTCGCAAGAAAACACCGCCGGCGCTCCAGCAGTTGAACGTCTCCAAAAAGAAAAGGTCCGGCCGCATACGCCCGGACCTTCTCCAAGGGAAGCAGCTAAATATTCGTATGCTGCGTGAGCTTACGTTGCACCTTCGGCCCTCGCTGGGGCAACTCTACGGAAAGAGGCACTTCGCTCCTGTTTCGCAGCACACCAATCTTCGCGGTCTTGGCGTCGTTCTGCGACGCCAGTTTCTGCCGCAGGTCACCCAGACTGCGTACGCGTTCCCCATTGAAGCTGGTGATCACGTCTCCAGCTTTCATCCCGGCCTTCTCCGCGGGCGACCCGCTGTTTACGCTGCGCACCAGAATTCCTTCGCCATCGGGAGCACCGAAGAATGAGCCCAGTTGCCCGCCTATATCCTCCGCATCGATTCCCAGCCGCGGACGCCCAGCCATCACCATGCCCATGCCTTCGCCCAAATCCATCGACGGCATCTCCGGAATCTGCACTTCCGGCATGCGAAACGCGAAGGCCCCCGGCGTCGCGCCCATCCACTTATCGTGGCGCTCCTCCGCTTTGCCCAGGGTTGCGCTCAGCGTCTGCGCTCGCCCATCGCGCCACACCGTCAGCTGCGCCGCCCGCCCCGCGGGAATCTCGTGAATCATTCTCCGGAACTGCGCCGCGCCTTCCACGCGCTGTCCATTCACTTCGGTGATGACGTCCTTGTCCTTCAGCCCGGCCTTGGCCGCAGGACTGTCCTTCGTCACGTCCGCCACAACCACGCCGCGCTCCGCAGGCAGCTTCAACTCCTTGGCATTCTCCGCGGTAACTTCTTGCGTCTCGACGCCCAGCCAGCTCGGTCCTTCTTCGCCGTCGAAAATGGTAATCTGCTCGATTTCGGGATCGGCCAGCACCTGCATGCCCGCCAAGATCCCCTCAGATTGTTCCAAGACTGGCATCACTTCTTGCAGCACGCGGTCCCCATCAATTTGAATTCGCGGCAACTCGCGCACTTTCGGTAGACGCTCCACCTTCACTTCCGGTGAAGTATTTTCCTGCTCCTGAAGCCCTGCCGATCGGCTCGGCAGCGCAACTAAAGCGATGCTGAGCGCCGCAACGCTCCCACTGACCCACAAAATATTTTTCCTCATCGTCATGATTCTCCTATTGGGCTTGGTGACTCCTTGCTTCCTTAGACGCACGCCGCGCTAAACCGTCGACCGCAAAGCCACCAATCGAATCCCTCCGTTCACCGTGTGCAGCCGGATCGGCGCCCCTCCACGGCCCAGTCTCCCGTGCATCTCGCGCGGCTTCAGCGTGCTCTCGAAAGCTACCGGCAGTTCATATTAAAATTTTAAATTTAGACAACGGTTATCTAGATATGAGAGGGTGTCGGCAG
>CATPAM010000209.1 GCA_955651735.1 Candidatus Acidiferrales bacterium
CGCGGGGTGCGCCCACGCCAGGTCTTGCTCATGGACAGTGAAACCCTGCAGTTGATGGAACTGCAGCCAGGTATCATTCGGGAAAACATCACCACTCGCGGATTCCACCTGAACGGGTTGCCTGTGCGGGAGCGCCTGCGCATTGGCGAGGCGCAACTGGAAGTAAGCGTGTCGTGCACGCCCTGCGATTTACTGGAAAAAATCAGACCGGGACTGCGGCGGGAACCGCGCGGCCGGCGAGGGATGTTGTGTCGCGTAATCGCCGGCGGGATGATTCGGCGCGGCGACAACATCGCAAGAATCTCCTAACGATTCGGGGGATTGGGCTTCCGAAGCAAGCTCGGCGCATCCGGCGGCCGGTTCTTGTCTTCTTCTCCCCTCTTGGCGCGTTCCACGGGCTCATCTGGCGGAACAATCCAGTCAAACCCGTGCTGTTCTTCCATTTTAGCCAGGATAAACGATTGCTTGTTGGCAATGAGCGGCAGCACGGCACGAAGGAAATCCGCGGCATCGGTCGGAGCCGCCTTTTGCGCTTGCCCTTTGTCCACCGCGGCAATCACTTTCGCAAAGCGCAGGTCTGAACTGCGAAGCTGCGCAATTGCCGGGTCATCGCCTTGAATCAGCGCCATGAGCGTAGGTGCTTTCAGATCCGCGGGGTAGCGGGCTTCGACAATCGTGCGGGGCGCATGTTTTTCAGGCGGATACAGTTGCGTAAAGCGCGGCCGCAAGGCTCGCGTCTGCCAATATTCACCGCGAGTCGCCACCTGCTCCTGCTGCACGCGGTATTCGATGGTCCAAACCTCGGGGCCGTAGTTATTCGGCGCATATCCGATGAGCACCATTTCGAGCAGCGGCTCATCGGGCTGCAGGTCGATCTTGTGATGAAGCTGCGCGGTGAGAGGGCGCAATTTCTCAAGGACCGCCACGCCAATGGTTTCCAGGTCCGGCTCTGCTTCGGCGGCGTTGTATTGATATTTTGGGTTTCGCGCGTGAATACGCTCAAAGTTGCGATCCAGCCGCACCGCATTGGGATCCGCTGGAAGCCGCCATTCCGACGCGCCCAGCAGCACGGCGACGTGCGCCGCGTCGACCTCTACTACGCGAGGTGGGACGCCGCCGGCTTCCACGGGTGCATTGATGGCGGCAAAAATAATGTTGCCGTCGGCCGCGACGTGAACGATCACGCGCCCTCCGGCAAGATTGGCGACGCTCTCATCTTCGGGCCCCTGTGTTTGTGCAGCCGCCCGGGAGTACAGGCACGCGATTGCCGCAACGAGTGCAAGTCCGCCGGCAAGACCAAGGGAAAACCGCGGATGATTGTGATGGTTCATTGCAGTTATATCGTAAGGCCAGAGGCTATCGGCCCGATACCGAGAATTATGCAGCGGCCGCAGATAAGCGCCCGGCTCAATATTGGAATGCGTGCACCGCCCCGCTTTCCGGTTGCGTCCGTCTCCAGTAGAATAGACGTGGCGAACACGGGAGATGGTGGACGATCATGGGATTGCGAAAGGCAAAAAACATTCGGCACGGCGGCAAGACCGTGGCCGAGATACTCGAGGCGCACGCGCGCTTTTTTCAAGGGAAAGATGGCGGTGCAAGGGCCGACCTCACCGGTGCGGACGTTTCGCGGGCGGACCTGAGCGGCGTGAACCTGAGCGGCGCGATCCTGCGCAATGCCAATCTGGCAGGGACTGATTTGCGGCGATCGAAGCTTCCTGGGGCCGACCTCTCGGGCGCGAACTTGCGCCAAGCCGATCTGCGCAACGCGGACTTGACCGAGGCCATTCTGCCCGGCGCGGACCTTACAGAAGCGCAAGCGAGCGGGATAGAGTTTTTCCGCTGTGACTTGTCCAATGCAAATTTCGAGCGGGCGCAATTGCGCAATGTCAACCTGCGCGGGGCCAATGTGAACGGGGCCAAATTCACGGGCGCGGATCTGGGCGTGGCCATCCTGCGCGAAACCGATCTGAGCGGCGCCGATCTTTCCGGCGTGGATCTCTCGACCACGCTGATGCCTAAGGGCTGGGCTGCGCACAGCAAGCAAAAGAGCGCTTAGGCGCTCGCGCCGGGTGCTGGCTTTTTGACTGCATGCGGCAGTTGTCAATGGCAATCGAAGCGGCTGCATGGTAGCCTGCGCCAGAAGCAGAATCCTGCGGCTGGATTTTGTGGCCACAACCACACCACAACTCGACCGCTCCGCCACGCAAGAGCGCGTTCTGGAAATCGTGCGCGAGGTGCTGCAGGAGTTGGGCAGCTTCGGCGCGCTACCGGTGTTGCACGCCGGTTCGCATCTCGATCGCGAGCTCGGGCTCGGCAGTCTGGAGCGCGTCGAGCTGTTGTCCCGGCTGGAGACCGAATTTGGCGTACGTCTCCCGGACCGCGCGGCATCCGAGGCTAATACCCCGGAGGACCTCGCGCGCGCGATTTCGGACGCGCCGCAGGCGGACTCCAGCCAAGAAAAGGCATCTTCCGCGCTCCGGGCATCGGTCGCGGTCCAAATCCTGCATCGAGAAGCAGCGCAAACCGGAGTCTTTGCCGCACAAACGCTGATCGACGTTCTGCGCTACCGTGCCGCGCATGACGCAGAGCGCGCGCATCTGCTCATTAGCGAGGATGCCGAAGACGGCGTCCGCGAACGGACCCTCACGTTCGGCGAGCTTTACGCGGCCGCGCAGCGCGTCGCTGCCGAATTGGCGCGCCGTGGCGTTCCAGCGGGCGGCCGCGTGGCGATGATGTTGCCCACATCGCGCGCATTCTTTGTTTCTTACGCTGGCATTCTCCTTGCTGGCGGAATCCCAGTTCCGATTTACCCTCCTTTCCGCGCGGATCGCATCGAAGAATACGCCGCACGGCAGGCCGCCATTCTCAACAATGCGGAAGTGTGCTTGCTGTTGACGTTCCGCCGCGCCGAGAGCGTGGCGCACCTTCTCAAACCGCGCGTGAGTTCGCTGACGGCGGTCGTCGATGCGGAGAAGTTGATTGACGCGGCCGATAAAGCGCCGCCTCCCGCGCCGGGCGCCCTACCCGCACATCTGAGCGGCAGCCGCGTCCGCAAATCGGCGGACATTGCCTTGCTGCAATACACATCCGGCTCGACCGGCGACCCCAAAGGCGTCGTGCTCACGCATGCCAATCTGCTCGCGAACATGCGGGCCATTGGCGAGGCGGTGCAGCTCGGACCTGGTGACGTCGGGGTGAGTTGGTTGCCGCTGTACCACGACATGGGACTGATCGGCGCATGGCTGACACTGCTGCACTACGGTGTGCCGCTGGCGGTGATGTCGCCCATTGCCTTTCTTACCAGGCCCGAGCGGTGGCTCTGGGCGTTTCACAAACACCGCGGCACGATTACGGCGGCGCCGAATTTCGCTTACGAGTTGTGCGTGCGGAAGGTTGCGGACAAGGATATCGAAGGGCTCGACCTCAGTTCGTTGCGCGCGGCGCTGAACGGCGCCGAACCGGTCAATCCCGAAACGCTGGAGCGCTTTGCGGTGCGTTTCTCGCGTTATGGGTTTCGGCGTGAAGCGCAGCTTCCGGTCTACGGCTTGGCGGAAGCCGCGCTGGCGGTGACCGTTCCGCCGCTCAACCGCGGCCCGCTCGTGGATCACGTCGAGCGTGAGGCCTTTAC
>CATPAM010000210.1 GCA_955651735.1 Candidatus Acidiferrales bacterium
CCGTAGCGGCCGCCGACCGTGGCGGGCGCTTTTCGTCAAATTCAACCGACACCGTATCCGATTTGCTAGCAAAGCTCGCGAAGCACAGCCAGCCGCGAACTCTCGACCACGATCTTAACCTCAGCTCCCTCGATCGTGTAGAGCTGATGAGCGCGCTCGAGCAGCGTTACCAGGTCGAGCTAAACGAAACGGCGTTCGCGGAAGCGAGAACCGTCGCCGATGTGCAAAGGCTGCTGCGTCAGCCAGGCCCGCGAAGGACCGAATACGCTTACCCGCGCTGGGCTCAACGCGAACCCCTGCGCTGGCTCCGCCTGGCTGTTTACTACGCGCTCGTCTGGCCCGCCACGCAAATTCTCGGCCATCCCAAAATCATCGGCCGCGAAAACCTCAAAGATGTCCGCGGCCCGGTTCTTGTCGTCTCCAATCACATCACGCGACGCGCCGACATGGGCTTGATTCTCGCTGCGTTACCTCCGCGTTTTCGCCACCGGCTGACCACCGCGATGGGCGGCGAATCGTTGCAACGCATGCGGCGGCCGACGCGCGATTGGTTCTTCGCCACACGCTGGGCCTACCAACTCGGATACTGGCTGGTCGTCGCGCTGTTCAATGTCTTCCCGCTGCCGCAACTCTCCGGCTTCCGGGAAAGCTTTCGCTATGCGGGAGAATCCGTCGATCGCGGCTACAACGTCCTCGTTTTTCCGGAGGGAGAAGTCAACAACACGGAGACCGGTGAGATGGCGCCATTTCAGTCTGGGATCGGCGTGCTGGCGGAAAATCTGCGTATCCCCATCGTTCCAGTGCGCCTCGATGGGGTGTGGCAGATGAAGCGCCAGGGCCGCCGTCTGGCGCACCTCGGCGAAATCACGGTCCGCATAGGCACCCCGGTCACTTTCCCGGCCACTCCCGCAGACGAAATCGCCCGCACCTTGGAATCCGCTGTGCGCTCGCTATAGACGTGACGTGCCGCTGAAAGCGCGAGTTCCTGTTCTATGGCAAAATAGAAGTTTGCAGGCACGAATTTATGGCCCACAGACCCACTCTCGAGGCAGAACGCCCCGCAAAACTGGGCAAAAAATCCACTGCCGGAAAACCGGCCGGCCCTGAGGAGCGCGAGCGCATCTTCGATGCGTTTCGCCGCTGGGGCTACAACCAAGCCAAGCTCGATCCTCTCGGTTTTTTCGGGCCATTCCCGCAGCCTGATCTGAAAGGGCTGACCGGCGACCTAGCCGAAGAAGCTCGCCGCATTTATTGCGGCACGATCGGTGCCGACTTCATGCACCTGCCCCAGCCGGAGCGCCGCCGCTGGATCGCCGAGCGCATGGAAGGCCCCGAATCGGAAGTCAACCAGCGAAAAATTCTCGAGCGTCTGATTCGCGCCGACCTTTTCGAGCAGGTTTTGCAATCGCGCTATCTGGGCACCAAGCGATTTTCTCTCGAAGGGGTGACCGCGCTCATTCCCCTGCTCGACTCCATTCTCGACACGGTGGGTGAACACGGCGCCGTCGAATCTGTCATGGCCATGAGCCACCGCGGCCGCCTGAACGTTATGGTCCACGCCGCATGCAAACCTCCCCACGAAGTGGTCGCCGGGTTTGAAGACGTCGACCCGCGGAGCGTGCTCGGCGCGGGTGACGTGAAATATCACGTCGGAGCCACCGGCACGTATGTGACTTCCACCGGCAAGGAAATCGGCATTCATCTCGTTTCCAATCCCAGCCACCTCGAAGCCGTCGATCCCGTCGCCATCGGCCGCGCTCGCGCCAAGCAAACCCGCTACGGCGCCGGTAGCACCGCTAAAGTGGTCCCCATCGTCATGCATGGCGATGCCGCCTTCGCCGGCCAAGGTATCTGGGCGGAAACTCTCAATCTTGCAGACTTGCACGCTTACACCGTCGGCGGTTCCATCCACATCATCGTCAACAATTTGATCGGTTTCACAACGCGTCCGGTTCAGGAACATTCCTCGCGGTTCGCATCGGACCTTGCTAAGCGCCAATCTGTTCCCGTCTTTCACGTCAATGGAGAGGATCCGGACGCCGTGGTGCGGGTGGGAAAGCTCGCCGCGGAATATCGCGCGCAATTTGGCAGCGACGTAGTCGTCGACCTCATCGGCTACCGCCGCCACGGCCACAGCGAAGTCGACGACCCCACCATTACGCAGCCGCGCCTGTACGACCGCATCAAGAATCATGCGCCGCTTTGGCGCATTTATTCCGAGCGCATCGGCGTGCAGCCCATGCAGATTGTCGAGAATGTGCGCAGGGAATACGAAGTAGAACAAAGCAAAGCGCGCGAAATCAAAAAAATTCCGCACCTGCGGCAGCTACCCGAATACTGGTCGGCTTACCATCGCGGCCGTTTCAAGCCCGAGTATGAAGCGGACACTGGGCTGGACCGCGAAAAGCTTGCCGAGATTACCGACGCCCTCGTCCGCGTGCCGGAAGGCTTTCATGTGCATCCCAAAATCGCCAAGCTGCTCGAGCAGCGGGCGGAGATGGGCCATGGCAAGCGCCCCGTCGATTACGGCTTCGCGGAAGCGCTCGCGCTGGGTTCACTCCTTCTCGAAGGCAATCCCGTTCGCCTGACCGGGCAGGATACCGAGCGCGGTACCTTCAACCAGCGCCATGCCGTCCTCGTCGACACCGCAACCGAACAGGAATATTGCTCGCTCGCGCATCTCGGTCGCGATCAGCCCTTTTGCGAAATTCACAACTCTTCCCTCTCCGAAGCCGGCTGCCTCGGTTTCGAATACGGCTTCAGCCGCGACTACCCTGAAGCGCTGGTTTTATGGGAAGCGCAGTTCGGAGATTTCGCCAACGGCGCGCAGGTCATCATCGACCAGTTCATCAGCGCCGGCGAAGACAAATGGGATCTACCCTCCGGCCTGGTCATGCTGTTGCCGCACGGCTACGAAGGCCAGGGGCCGGAGCATTCTAGCGCGCGCATCGAGCGTTTCATGCAACTAGCCGGCGAGGAAAACATGCAGATCTGCCAGCCTTCCACCGCGGCGCAATATTTTCACCTCTTGCGCCGGAGTGTCCGCCGCCCGTGGCGCAAGCCGCTCATCGTCTTCACTCCCAAGAGCATGCTGCGCCATCCCGACGCTTCCTCCCGCATCGACGAGTTCACGCAGCTGCGCTTCCTTCCCGTCGTTCCCGACCGCGAAGTGCAAGACGCCAAGCGCATCCTCATCGTCAGCGGCAAACTCGGCCACGAACTCCGCGCCGAGCGCCGCCGCCGCAAGGACACCAGCACCGCGATTATTTTCCTGGACCAGCTTTACCCGCTGCTGCGCCCTGAAATTTCCGCCGCCATTGACGAACATCCCAACGCCCGCGAGGTCGTCTGGATCCAGGAAGAGCCGAAAAACATGGGCGCGCACTTCTTCGTCGTGCCCCGCATCGGCCAATTGGTGCAAAGCAAAGGCCTGAAGATGCGCTCCATCAAGCGCTCCCCCAGCGCCAGCCCCGCCACCGGCTCCGCCAAAGCGCACGAGCTGGAGCAAAAGACCCTGCTCAGCCTCGCTTTCACAACCAGCTCAACGGAATGAGGTCACCGCACCTCTTTAACATCCCATTCATCTCCGTCTCATCTGCGCGTCATTCGCCTCCCTCACACTTCCTCCATTCACGGTGCTACCCGAAGGCTCAAGTGACCTCACGCGCTCCAATCCCTTCCGCATTTCGCGGGCCTACGGTACACTTCGAACAAGCCGGCGGGCGGAACGTGCCACCTGCATGAAACGTATCCTGATCATTGAAGACGACCGCGATATCGTCGAACTGGTTCGCTACAACCTGGCAAATGAAGGATTTCAGGTCCAAGCAGCCTTTGACGGCACCAGCGGCCTCAATACGCTGAAGAAAACGCCTCCGGATCTCCTGCTTCTCGACCTCATGCTTCCCAAAGTTTCCGGGCTCGATATCTGCCGGGAAGTTCGCCGGGATGACTCGCTCAATCGTCTGCCCATTCTCATGCTCACCGCGCGCGGCGAGGAAGCCGATCGCGTCGTAGGCCTGGAGATGGGCGCCGACGATTACGTGACCAAGCCGTTCAGCCCGCGCGAATTGCTAGCGCGTGTCAAGGCCCTGCTCCGCCGCGCGGAGCCGCCTTCTGACTCGCCCCGCACCATTGAAGTCGGCAAGCTGGCCATCGATCCGGCGTCGTATCGCGTGAGTCATTCCGGGAAGCCCGTTCCGCTCAGCACGCTCGAATTCCGGCTGCTCTACTATCTGGCTTCGCGGCCTAACCGCGTTTTCACGCGCGACCAGCTTCTCGATGCCGTTTGGGGCACCGATCGTTTCGTCACTCCGCGCAGCGTGGACGTCTACGTCCGCCGCCTGCGCGAAAAAATCGAAAGCGATCCCGAGAATCCCGTCCACCTGAAGACCGTCCGCGGCGCCGGGTACTTGTTCGAAACTCGTGCGGCATAACCTTTTCTGGAAATTAACGCTGACGTTTTTCGCTTTGCTGGTGGGCTTTTTGCTCGCCGTGGATTTCTTCGCCGAGCGCGCACTCCGCGAGGACTACGCGAACACCGCCTTCGCGCAACTCGCCGCCATCGCGCACATTGCGCAGGCGCGCCCGCCGCACCTCGCCGCAATCCCTCCGGCAAATCCCGAAGAAATCAGCGCCCTGCAAGAATGGACCTCGGAAATGGCCGCCAGCGGCGCGCGCGTCACTATCATCACTCCAGAAGGATTGGTTCTTGCCGATTCGCAGTCCGATCCCCGCACCATGGAGAACCATGCAAGCCGCCCGGAAATCCGGGATGCGCTCGCCAAGGGCGAGGGACAATCCACGCGCCACAGCGTCACCATCAACCGCGACCTGCTTTATTACGCTGTGAAGCAAAACGTCGGTGCGGACTCGCCCGTAGTCCTGCGTTTCGCCATTCCACTGGCCACCATTCAGGACTTTCTTGGCTCGTTCCGCCGCAGTTTGTGGCTCGCTTCTCTCATCATCCTGTTGCTTGCGGGTGCAGCTTCGCTGCTGGTTTCCCTCGGCCTCTCCGCCCGCATCGAGCGCCTCGAGGAATTTTCGCGCCGCGTCGCCGAAGGCGATTTTCGCCCGCTCCCCGGCGACGGCTCCGGCGCCGCGCTGGAGAAACTGGGCGCTTCGCTGAATCAAACGGCGGCGCGGCTCGATCAGACCATTCGCACGCTGACCGAAGAACGCAATCTTTCCTCCGCAATCCTCGGCAGCATGGTGGAGGGCGTCGCGGTCGTGAACGGAGCGGAGCGGCTGGTCTTCGCCAATCACAGCTTTGCGGAAATTTTGGAGCTGCACGCGCTCCCTAAATCAGGGAGCGCACTCGTGGAAGTCGTGCGCCAGACGGAAATGATTGAAGCGGTGAGAAAAGTTTTGGCCGGCGAGCCGCGCGTGGAATCCGAGATCGTTACCGGGACGCTGCGCCAGCATTTTTTCGCCGCCACGGTCGCCTCCGTCCGCGCCGGAGAAACCTCTGGCGCCGTCGTCGTCCTTCACGACATTACCGAGCTGCGCAAGCTCGAACGCGTGCGCCGCGATTTTGTCGCCAACGTTTCGCACGAATTCCGCACGCCGCTTACTGCCATTCAGGGCTTCGCGGAAACACTGCTGGCCGGCGCCATGAACGATCCGCAGCATCGCGAGCGCTTTCTGGAAATCATTGTCGAGCACTCCCGCCGCCTCGCACGCCTCACGGAAGATTTGCTCATGCTCTCCAAAATGGACGCCGACCGCCTGGAGCTCGAAATTCGCCGCGTCAGCGTCGCGCAGCTCATCGAATCCTGCATCGAAACCTCGCGACATCGCGCCTCCGAAAAAGAGATCGCGATTTCCGTCAAGCCCTTCAACGGCTTGCCCGACGTCGCCGGCGATCGCCGCCGCCTCGCGGAAGTCCTGCAAAATTTGCTGGATAACGCCACGCAATACACGCTCGCGCGCGGTCAAATCGCCGTCAGTGCCGAAGCGCGCGACGCCGAAGTTATCTTCACCGTCGCGGACACCGGCATCGGCATCCCCACCGCCGACCAGCCGCGCATCTTCGAGCGCTTCTATCGCGTGGATGCCGCGCGCTCCCGCGAGCTGGGCGGCACGGGCCTCGGCCTCTCCATCGCCAAGCACATTGTCGAAGTGCATGGCGGCCGCATCTGGGTGGAAAGCGAAATCGGCCGCGGCTCGCGATTCCATTTCTCCGTCCCCATCTTCGACGCCGAGCGCGTCGCCCGCGCAACTCCGTCCGGCGGGACGTCCCGCAGCACGGGCCGCGCTTCCGCGTAGCGGGTTCCTCCGGCCAGGTTAGGACATCGCATTTTGTTTCCGTTTGTTCACCATCGCTTCATCAATCCTTAATCGTGTTTGCCGCATATTTTGGCTTACGAGCGGAAGTGTAACTTGTGGGCGCCCTTCCGCACGGAGGGCCGATCCATGGCGAGCACCACAGCCGGACTGACCGAGGCAGTGCTATACGACACGCTAGTCAACTACCTCGTCTCCATGGCCCGCACCGTGGAAGGGGCCATGAATCGCGCCCTCGACGCACTCACCTCGCTCGACAGCGCGCGCACCTGCGCGCTTCCCGGCGAAGTCTTTCTCCTTGAGCCGCGCATCAACGAGATGGAAATCGTGATCGACGAGCACGCGATTCGCCTGCTGCGCCGCGGCTCCTTCTCCGACGACGAGATGCGTCTGATCGTGGCCGCGCTGAAAATCACGAATGACCTCGAGCGCATCGGCGACCTTGCCGTCAACCTCGCGCAAGGCGCGGTTTCTTTGCGGGAAATGCCAGGTGCGCGGATTCCGGAGGAGCTGGCCCCTATGGCTCTCGCCGTGCGCGCGATGGTCAGCAAGAGCCTCGGCGCGCTCATCTTTCGCAACGTCGAAATGGCCACGCAAGTTCTCGAAAGCGACGATGTGGTGGACCAATACCGCGACCGTATCTTCGAAAATCTGCTCGCCTCCATGACCCAGCAAGCCACGCTGGTCAGCTCCGGCATGCAATTTATTCTGGCCACCCGCCACCTCGAGCGCATCGCCGACCACGCCAGCAACATTGCCGAAGACATCATTTTTTGGGTGCGTGGCCTCGATGTGCGCCATGGTCGCGGCCTGACCATGCGCCCCGACCGCTCCGAAGGGCAAGGCGGCTCTGCGATCGCCAGTGAAACGCCCGGTGAAAGCCCTGTAGCAGCCGCGCCCCAGGCTGCCGCGGTCATCGAGAATTCACACGCGTTTGACGCCAGTGTGACGCCGGCCTGCGACCCTGAGCGCGCTTGATCTTCACCGACCGTTCCTACCTGGGGACCGGCGCACCCCTGGCGCCGGTCCCTCCTCCTCCCTCCTGGTTTCGCCGTCACCGTCTCGGCGTCGCGAGTTACTAGTCGGACTTCCGGAAGCGCGCGAAGACGCGCCGCATGGTAAACTTAGATGTTTGGCTGGAGGGGAATTTCTGTGAACTGGAGCTGGTTTCTGCGCAGTGGTGCTATCGCGTTGACGCTTCTTACCTTGCTGTTCTTTTCTCAGCGCTTTTGGTATCGCTGCGTCTGGCGTACTACCGCCAATTGGCGCATCGCCTGGCTCCGCGTCGCGGTGCGCATCGTCTATGTAACCGTGTTGGTTCTGATTATCGGCTCGGCGGTCGATGGATTTCGCATCGGCTACCGCCACCACTTGATTCCCGATGCCAAAATCACGATGCTCGCGGGTCTGTGGTTTACCAGCGCGCTCTTCGCCTATTTCGCGGTGAAGCTGGTTCGCGTCATCGAGCGCCTCTGGGCTTCCCTGCGCTCTGTTGCGCGGCGCCACTCCGCGCTGAGCTCTTGGCCGGCCTCCATTACGTCAAACGCGGCGCCGGCAACGCGCGGCCCTGCTGGGGTTGCCGAACTGCTCCCCGACCCTTCGCGCCGCTACTTCTTCCGCACCGCCTCCGCTTTGGCTGGCGCTGTACCTTTCCTCAGCGTGGTCTATGGTTTCGCCGCCGAGCGCCTGGACTATCGCATCCGCCGCGTCGAAGTCCCCACCGCCAATTTGCCGCCCGCTCTCGACGGCCTGAAAATCGTCCAGCTTAGCGACATTCACCTCAGTGGCAGCATGAGCCGTGCGGATGTGCGCCGCGCGGTGGACATGGCCAACGATCTGGGTGCCGATGTTGCCGTCGTCACCGGAGATTTCATCACCGGAGCCGCGGACCCGCTGGCCGATTGCATCGAGGAAATTAGCCAACTTCGCGCACCCCTCGGCGTTTTCGGGTGCAACGGCAATCATGAAATTTATGCCCGCGCCGAAGATGCCGCGCAAGCGCTCTTTGCGCAAGGCGGCATGAAGTTGCTTCGCCGCGAAAATGTGCAACTTGCGTTTCGCGGCGCGCATTTCAATCTTCTCGGCGTCGATTACCAGCGCGAGCGTGCGCATAGTGGCCAGCGTCTGGAGATGCTTCCCGACCTGGCTCCCCTGGTTCGCCGCGACATGCCAAACATTTTGCTCTCGCACAATCCCAACACCTTTAATCGTGCTGCCGAGTTGGGCATTGAGCTATCGCTGGCTGGGCATACGCATGGCGGCCAAGTCCAGGTGGAAATCCTCGATCATCGCTTCAGTCCTGCGCGCTTTATCACCGATTACATCGCCGGCGCGTACTTCCGGCCGCTCTCCATGCCCGCGACCAACCTCCGGGCGCTCAAGGAGGCAAACTATTCGGCGGACAATCAGGTTCCGCGGACTAGCCACGCCCAGCCGCCCCTCTCGGTGCTCTATGTCAACCGTGGACTAGGCACGGTCGGCGCCGCTGTGCGCCTCGGCGTTCCGCCCGAAATCACGCTGATCACGCTACGCCGCGCGTGAGCGCATCGCTGCCGCTCC
>CATPAM010000211.1 GCA_955651735.1 Candidatus Acidiferrales bacterium
CAACAACTCGGCTATGGAACCAATTGCAAGCTTCGTCTGCAATTCAATAGTCGGTTGTGGAACCAGACTGTCCGCGGGGCATAAGCACGGGCACAACTTACGCGGATACCGGCTAAACAACGAAATCCTGAGCGACTACAAAGCCGGCATCTTCCCGTAATGAGCCTCCTGCTACTTCGTCGATGCCGATTCCACTCTAAATTGCTGCCTGGTTGAATGACCCTTCAACTGTTGGACATCCTGCCGCGAAGGGTGGCGGGCGCCGTTCGGGATTGTGCTACCTTACCTAACTTCAGATATGCCGCAATCTGTGAACCCAAGCAAAGAGCCGCTGCAAGACCAAGTGGCGCTGGTCACCGGCTCTGCAAAACGCATCGGCCGCGCTGTAGCCGTACGCCTGGCCGCCGAAGGCGCTGGCGTCGTGATCCACTACAATCGGTCGAAGGCCAAAGCTGACGCGGCCGTGGCCGAAATCGAAAAGCTGGGACGAAAAAGCGTCGCGTTGCAAGCCGATCTGTGCAGCCTCGCGGACATTAAGCACTTGTTTCAGCAAACCGCGGCGCAATTCGGCCGCCTCGATATCCTCGTCAACAGCGCCGCCAATTTTCTCCCCGCGCATCTCGCAGACACGACGGAGAAAATGTGGGATGCTGCGCTGGATACCAACCTGAAAGCGCCCTTCTTTTGCGCGCAAGCCGCCGCGCCCCTCCTGAAGCGGTCTCGCGGCGTCATTATTAATTTCGCTGACATCGGGGGCATCCTCCCGTGGCCCGGCTACATTCCGCACTGCGCCTCCAAAGCTGGCGTCATCATGCTGACGAAATGCCTTGCCAAAGCTCTCGCGCCCGAAGTCCGCGTCAACGCCGTCGCTCCCGGCACAATAACCATGTCCGGCGATCCCGGCGAATGGGAAGCTGACTTCGTCCGCCGCGCCCCGTTGCACCGCACCGGCACGCCCGACGATGTAGCCGACGCCGTCTCCTTCCTAATCCATTCGACGTTCATCACAGGTCACATCTTGGTCGTCGACGGCGGCCGCACACTTTAGTTTTGGACTGCGGCGGTCTTGCCTGTCTGCCGCAGGCGGGCCACCGCGTTCACGGCTGCGTGAGACCTCAACAAAGTTCAAGCAACGAAACCATCTCAACCTGCCGACTTAGAACTCGTGCACACTTTCCCTCCGCGGTGTATTCTATTGTACCAATGAGCGAAATAAATTTTGGCGCGCCTCTCGCGGCCATGCCTGGGTTGATGCAATGAACAGGGACCGGTCGGACGTCGTGAATGATGAAGCAACCACCGTGAACAACGGAATGGCCGCAGACAACGGCACCACTGCCGATAATGCGATGCGCATTCCGGTACCTCACGGACTCGATGACCTGGAAGTGCAGGAATGGCTCGAGTCGCTCGATTCCGTCCTGGAATCCAGCGGACCCGAAGTCGCCACGGAAATTCTGGAGCGCCTCCGCGCCCACGCCACCGTCTCCGGCATCGATCTCCCGTTCACGGCCAACACGCCCTACGCCAATACGATTCCCGCGCGTCTCGAGCCACTTTTTCCCGGCGACCAGGAACTCGAGCGCCGCATCAAGAGCCTCATCCGCTGGAACGCGCTGGCCATGGTCGTGCGCGCCAATCGCGTCGAGCACAATATCGGCGGCCACATATCCACGTACGCCAGCGCCGCCACGCTCTACGAAGTCGGCTTCAACCATTTCTTCCGCGCCCGCACCCCCGAATTCGAGGGCGACACGGTCTACTTCCAGGGACATGCCTCGCCCGGCATCTACGCCCGCGCATTCCTCGAGGGCCGCATCTCCGCGCAAAAGCTGGAAAATTTTCGCCGCGAACTAAAACCCGGCGGCGGCCTCTCGTCCTATCCCCACCCGTGGCTCATGCCTGACTTCTGGGAATTTCCCACCGTTTCGATGGGCTTGAGTCCGCTGATGTCCATTTATCAGGCGCGCTTCAACCGCTACCTTGAAGACCGCGGCCTCAAGCCCGTCACCGACGCCAAAGTCTGGGCCTTTCTCGGCGACGGCGAAACCGACGAGCCGGAATCCCTCGGTGCCATCACGCTGGCCTCGCGCGAAAAGCTCGACAATTTGATTTTCGTCGTGAATTGCAACCTGCAGCGCCTCGACGGTCCGGTGCGCGGCAATGGCCAAATTATTCAGGAGCTCGAGTCCGCCTTCCGCGGCGCAGGCTGGAACGTCATCAAAGTTTTGTGGGGCAGCGAGTGGGATCCCATTCTTGAGCGCGACACCGAAGGCTTGCTGGTCAAAAGGATGGGCGAGCTGGTCGACGGCGAATACCAGAAGCTCGTCGTCGAATCCGGCGCCTACGTGCGCCAGCATTTCTTCGGCAGCGATCCGCGCCTGCTGCAATTGGTCGAGCCGCTTCCCGACGAGGCGCTGCGCCGCCTGCGTCTCGGCGGCCACGATCCGCGCAAAGTCTACGCCGCCTACAAAGCCGCCGTCGAACACAAGGGCCGCCCGACCGTCATCCTCGCGCGCAGTATTAAGGGTTACGGCCTCGGCGAGGCCGGCGAAGGCAAGAACGTGACCCACCAGCAGAAAAAGCTGAACGAAGAGGAGCTCCAGGTTTTCCGTTCGCGCTTCGGCATTCCCCTGAACGATCAGGACTGCATCGAAGTCCCGTTCTATCGTCCCGCCGAAGACAGCATCGAAATCCAGTATCTGCGCGCCCGCCGCGAAGCCCTCGGCGGCTACGTCCCGAAGCGCAGTGTGCGCTCGCAGCCGCTGGTCGCCGACCACGACGAGCTTTTCAAGGAATTTCACGAAGGCAGCGAGGGCAGGGAAGTGTCCACCACCATGGCCTACGTCGGGATGCTGCGCAAAATGTTGCGCGACCCCGAAATCGGCAAGCTCATCGTGCCCATCGTCCCGGACGAAGCGCGCACGTTCGGTATGGAGTCGCTCTTCCGCACCGCCGGCATTTATTCCAGCGTCGGCCAGCGCTACCAGCCGGTTGACGTCAACACCTTGATGTATTACAAGGAAGCGAAAGACGGCCAGATCCTCGAAGAGGGAATCACCGAAGCCGGCTCCATGGCCTCCTTCATTGCCGCGGGCTCTGCGTACGCCACGCACGGCATCAACACCATTCCTTTCTTCATCTATTACTCGATGTTCGGCTTCCAGCGCATTGCCGATTTCATCTGGGCTGCTGCCGACATGCGCACGCGCGGTTTTCTGCTCGGCGGCACCGCCGGCCGCACCACGCTTTCCGGCGAAGGTTTGCAGCACCAGGACGGCAACAGCCACGTGCTCGCATTGCCTGTCCCGAATCTTCGCGCCTACGATCCCGCGTTCGCCTACGAAATCGCCGTCATCATCCAGGACGGCATTCGCCGCATGTACAAAGACGGCGAAAATATTTTTTACTACATTACTCTGATGAACGAGCCCTATGCCATGCCGCCGATGCCCGGCGACGTGAAAGACGGCATTCTGCGCGGCATGTACAAATTCCGCGCCAGCGAAAACAAAAAATCCAAGCTTCGCGCGCAACTCTTCGGCAGCGGTTCCATCCTCCGCGAAGCGCTGCAAGCGCAAGACATTCTCGAGCAAAAATACGGCGTGGCCGCCGATGTCTGGAGCGTGACCAGTTACAAGGCGCTGTACACCGATGCGGTGGAAACCGACCGCGGGAACCGCCTGCACGCGGGTGAAAAGCCGCGCGTCCCGTACGTGACGCAGATTTTAGCCGACGCGCCCGGCGCTCTGGTCGCCGCCACCGACTACATCAAGACCCTGCCCAGCATGGTCAGCAAATGGATGCCGCGCCGCCTCGCCACCCTGGGCACCGACGGCTTCGGCCGCAGCGAAGGCCGTCAATCCCTGCGCGAATTCTTCGAGGTCGACCACCGCTTCATCGCCCTGGCCGCCCTCCACGAACTCCAACAAGACGGCAAAATCGAGCCCAGCGTCGTAACCAAAGCCATCAAAGACCTCGGCATCGACCCCGAAAAACCCAACCCCGTCATTTCCTAGTCTCGTAGGGGCGCAACCGCCGCGGCAGGCACTGCCGCGCCCCAGCTCAGCTAGATGTCAAACAGAGAGAGCGCCGTCATCCGGAGGCTGTTCGGCGAGGATAGCCGAAGGATCTCAACGTAAGCTGTCTGCGCAACCCGACACGAAGGGCTAGGAACGTTCCAGGTGCTCCGCGGGCTTGATCCGTCCCGTCGCGAGATTCGCAACCAGCTCCCGATTTGCCGCCAAGAAATCGTAATCTCCCAACTCCTTCGGCAGCACCCAAGTGATCTGCTCGAAGCACAGCGGCTTCGTTTCTCCCTTCGCAATCGTCGCGGCGAAAAATCGAATCTCCAGCTCTTCCGGCGAGCCGGTATACTGGTGCCGCACGCGCCCCATCTCCACGCACTTCGTGAGCGTAACGCCCAACTCCTCGCGCAACTCCCGCGCCAGTGCCGCCTCCGCCGCCTCCCCCTCCCGCACCTTGCCCCCAGGGAATTCCCATTTCAGAGGCGAAGAATCATCCCTGCGCCGCTGCCCAATCAGCAGCCTTCGGTCCTCCCTTTCAATCACCGCCGCAACAACGGTTCTCATCCTCTTCTCTGTGCCCTCCGTGGTGAATCCCTCTCGCCGCGCTGAGCATTCGGCAAATGCAG
>CATPAM010000212.1 GCA_955651735.1 Candidatus Acidiferrales bacterium
ATCAAAAACCGGTCGTGGAAGTTACGGTAGTACAAAAATCCTCCAACAACGGCGGCCGCGAAGCGCTGCTCAACGCCAGCGGTTACGTCACGCCCCGCCGCCGCGCCACCATCGCCGCGAAAATCACCGGCCGCGTCACTGGCGTGTTCTTCGACGAAGGCACGCACGTCGCCGAAAACCAGCTTCTCGCTACCCTGGACGATTCCGACGCCCGCAAAGCGCTCGACGCCGCCAAAGCCGACTACCAAGCCTCCAAGGCCGCCATCGCCGACTTCGAAGTGCAGCTGAAAAACGCCCGCATCCAGCTTCATCGCGCCGAGCAGCTTCAAAACGCCGGCGTGCAAACCCAGGAGCAGCTCGACAACGCCCGCACCAACGCCGACAGCCTCCAGGCCAAAATCGCCCTCGCGCAATCGCAGGTTATCAGCGCCGATACGCGAATTCAGGAAGCCCAGCAAGCCGTTGACAATTGCACCATCCGCGCGCCGTACGCCGGTATCGTCGTCTCCAAAGACGCGCAAGTAGGCGAAATGGTCTCGCCCGTTTCCGCTGGCGGCGGTTTCACCCGCACCGGCATCGCCACCATCGTGGATATGAATTCCAATGAAATTGAAGTCGACGTCAACGAGTCCTACATCTCTCGCGTCCAAGACGGTCAGCCCGTCACCGCCATTCTCGATGCCTATCCCGACTGGGAAATTCCCAGCCGCGTGCGCACCATCATCCCTTCCGCCGACCGCCAGAAAGCCACCGTCAAGGTGCGCGTCTCCTTTCTCAGGCTGGACCCGCGCATCCTTCCCGACATGAGCATCAAGGTGACCTTCCTCGGCGCCGAGCCCGACAAAAAATCCTCCGCGGCAGCCGCCGCCGCAATCGTCATTCCGCTAAGCGCTGTCCGTGACGACAATGGCAGGAAAATCGTCTTCCTTGTGAAAGACGACAAAACCGAGCGCCGCGCCGTGACTCTCGGCGGCAGTCGTGGCTCTGATACCGAGGTCATCGCAGGCGTTAGCGTCGGAGACACCGTGGTGGTTAAAGGCCCGGAAAATCTTCGCGACGGGCAGTCCGTCGAGATTAGAAAATAAGGTTTGTAGGGGCGCAGCATGCTGCGCCTCAGTTTGTCAGGAGAACAACAAGATGATTCGAGTCGATGGCACAGGAAAATCCAACAGCCTCATCCAGGTCCGCGGTCTGGACAAAACCTATCGCCGCGGCGGCGAGGAAATTCAAGTCCTCCAGCGACTCAATCTCGACGTCGACAAGGGCGATTTCGTCGCCTTCATGGGCCCCAGCGGCTCCGGCAAAACCACGTTGCTCAACCTGCTCGGCGGACTCGATGTCCCCACGCACGGCAGCATTACCGTCGCTGGTGACGAAATCACGCACATGTCTGGAAACAAGCTCACCCAATGGCGCGCACGCCACGTCGGCTTTATCTTTCAGATGTACAACCTCCTCCCCGTCCTCACCGCTTTCCAAAACGTCGAGCTCCCGCTTCTGCTCACCAAGCTCTCGAAATCCGATCGCCGCAAGCACGTGGAAACCGCCCTTGGCGTCGTCGGCCTCGCCGACCGCATGAACCACTACCCGCGCCAGCTCTCCGGCGGACAGGAACAGCGCGTCGCCATCGCTCGCGCTATCGTCGCCGACCCTACCTTTCTCCTCTGCGACGAGCCCACCGGCGATCTCGACCGCAAGAGCGCCGATGAAATCATGGAGCTTATCCACCGCCTCGTGACGGAGCACGGCAAAACCGTGCTGATGGTCACGCACGACCCGGTCGTCGCGACGCGCGCCGATACCACGCTGCACCTCGAAAAAGGCGTGCTCGTCGAGGGCAAGACTTCCCACGAAAGTGTCATGGCCGGAGGTGCCGCATGAAATTCAGCCGCTTGGTCCTCGCCAATCTTTTCCGCAAAAAGGTTCGCCTCATCCTCACCATCGGCTCTTTTGCCATCGCTCTGGTGCTCTTTACGTTTCTTGCCGTCGTGAAGAGCGCCTTCAGCCGCGGCACGGAAATCGCCGGTGCGGACCGCCTGGTCGTCGTCAGCCGCATCGGTCTAATGCAATTAATGCCCATCTCCTACCGCGACAAAATCCTTGCCATTCCCGGCGTTAAGGCCGTCACGCACAATCACTGGTTCGGCGGTGTTTATCAGGATGAAAAGAACTTCTTTCCACAGTTTGTTATCGACCCCGAAAATCAACGCCAGGTGATGACGGAGCTTGTGGTGCCTGACGACCAGTGGAACAATTTCCTGAAAGACCGCCAGGGCGCCATCGCGGGCGCCCGCACCGCCGCACGCTTCCATTGGAAAATTGGCGATCGCATTCCAATCAAAACGACTCTCTATGGCGGCGGCGCTTCGGAGTTCAATCTCGACGGCATTTATCACAGCGAACGTCCCGGTGGCGATGAGAGCCAGTTTTGGCTGCAGTGGAAATACTTTGACGAGAATGCACCCGGTCCCGTCAAGAGCACGGCCGGATGGTACGTAGTTAAGCTCGATAACCCCGATGACGCCGTCCGCGTCGCCAAGGCCATTGACGAAAAGTTTGCCAACTCCTCGTTTGAGACCAAGAGCGAGACGGAATCCGCCTTCGCCGCTTATTTCGTCAAGCAGTTCGGAAACATCGAGCTCTTAATCCTCGCCATCGGCAGCATCGTTTTCTTTACACTTCTGTTGGTCACCGGCAACACGATGGCTATCTCTGTCCGCGAGCGCACCTCAGAACTGGCCGTCCTTAAAGCTATCGGCTTCTCCGGACGGGCCGTTCTTTACTTCGTACTGGCAGAGTCCGTCATCATCGCCCTTGTTGGAGGCTTCATTGGCTTGACTCTCGCCTACTTGGCCATCCCTGTCATCGGCTTGGCTCTCACCGGTCTGCTGCCCCCCCTTATCCTTTCCAAGTCGGTTCTGACACTTGGCCTTGGGTTCGCGCTCCTTGTTGGCGCTGCTAGCGGCCTACTGCCGGGGATCGGCGCCATGCGCATGCGCGTCGTCAACGCGCTCCGGAGAGTATGAAATGGCCATTCCCCTCATTTACAACATTCGCAGCGTCAAAGCTCGCTGGACCTCCACGATCGTTGCCGTGGCGGGGATTGCCGGAACCGTTGGTGTCTTCATTGCCATGTTGTCGCTCGCGCGCGGCTTCAGAGCCACACTTGTTTCTTCCGGCTCCGCCGACAACGCGCTCATTACCCGCGCCGGCGCCACATCCGAAATGACCAGTGGAGTCTCGCTCGATTCCGTGAAAATTATTCAGGATGCTCCCGGCATCGCTCGCGGGGCCAACGGCCCGTTGTTGACACCCGAGGCTGTTCTGATGGCACCGATTCCCCTGCGGTCCACCGGCACCGACGCCAACGTTGAGCTTCGTGGTGTCTCGCCTAACGTCTTTGCCATCCGCCGCAATATCAAAATCATAGAGGGCCGCATGTTCCAGCCTGGTCTGTCCGAACTCGTCGTCGGTAAAAACGCGATGGCGACCTATTCGGGCTTGACTCTGGGAAGCACAATTGGGCTCGGTAGCGCACGTTGGCAAGTCGTGGGCATTTTCGATGCGGGCGGCAGTGCCTTCGATTCCGAAGTTTGGGGCGACGCCCACCTTCTTAACGGTGCCTATAACCGTCCGGACACTCTGTCCCAGTCCGTTACAGTGCACCTCGCTTCGCCTGCCGCCCTTCAACAATTGAAGGACTCGCTCACCGCCGATCCGCGTTTGAATGTCGACGTAACTCGCGAAATCGACTACTACTCTAAGCAGTCCACGCGTATGACCATGCTCATCACACGATTGGGCGGATTTGTCGCCTTGATCATGGCTATCGGTGCGGTTTTCGGCGCGCTGAATACCATGTATTCCGCCGTGGCTGAACGTGGACGCGAAATCGCCACCATGCGCGCTCTCGGATTCGGCGCTGCTGCGGTCGTCATTTCCTTCTTGATCGAAGCGCTTCTCATCTCTTTTGTCGGGGGCGGTCTTGGCTGTCTCGCTGTTCTACCCCTCAACGGCTTGACCACCAGCACCATGAATTTTCAGACTTTTTCCAGCCTTGCCTTCGCCTTCAAGATCACACCCGAATTGCTTGTAAAGGGCATTTTCTTCGCTCTCACCATGGGTCTCATCGGTGGCCTGCTGCCCGCTGTCCGTGCAGCCAGCGGCCCCGTCGCGAGTGCCCTCCGCGAACTGTAGCCGCCCGGGCTTGCCTGCCGCAGGCGCTCTTCCTTACCTCGTTACTTCTTTCCTCTTTTTCTAGAGCAAGCTGTCACGTACAGGCGAGAACGACAACTACCAGGAAGGTGTCATCAACGTCTTGTTTGCAAAAGCTCAATCTGCGGCAGGTCTTTTCGTTACTTCGTTACTTCCCTAAAGCTCATTCCTCTTGATTGCCCCAACCGCGAAATTGCAAGCCCGCGCGGTAAGCGCCATGTACGTCAGCGATGGGTTCACACACGAATTGGAGGCCATACACGCACCGTCGGTCATAAACAGGTTTTTCACGTCGTGCGCCTGATTGTGCTCGTTCAGCACAGAGGTTTTCGGATCGCGTCCCATGCGCGCCGTCCCCATCTCGTGAATCGCCAGGCCCGGCGGCGAAATCTCCTGGAACACGGAAATATCCAGCGCCCCTGCCGCAGCCAACATCTCGGCGGCTTGCACCGCGATATCGCGCGACATCGCGCGCTCGTTCTCGCCCCACGCGCAGTTGATCTTCAGCGTCGGAATACCCCAGGCGTCCACCCTGTCTTTTTGCACCTCTATGTAATTGTCGTGATTTGCCAGACATTCTCCAAATCCGCCGATGCCCATTCGCCATTGCCCGGGCTTCTTCAGCGCGTTCTTGAAGTCCACGCCAAACCCGCTCATGCGCATGCCGCGACCCCAGCCTTCGCGGCTCCCACCGCCTTGGTATCCGTAGCCGCGCAAGAAATCTTTCTGCTTGGTCTTAACATTGCGGAAGCGCGGAATGTAAATCCCGTTCGGGCGATTGCCAAATGGCATTTTGTCTTCGTGCCCCGGCATGACTCCGCTGGCGCCCGCGCCCATGTGGTGGTCCATCAGATTGTGGCCCAGTTCCCCGCTGCTGTTCGCCAACCCGTTGGGGAATTCCGGTGTCGCGGAATTCAGCAGGATGCGCGTGGACTCCAGCGCCGACGCATTGATGAAGAAAATTCGCCCCTTGAATTCCATGGCGTTCCGCGTTTGCGCATCGATGACCCGCACACCGCTGACCTTTCGCGTCGCAGGATCAAAGATCAAGCTATGCACCACGCTGTAAGGTCGCAGCGTGAGCAGCCCTGTTTTTTGCGCCGCCGGGAGCGTGGCGCTGATGCTGCTGAAATACGATCCCGTGATGCATCCCCGGTGACAAACGCCGCAGTAGTGGCATGCCGCGCGGCCATTGTGCACCTGCGTCAAGACCGCGGACCGCCCGATGGTCATGATGCGGTCGTCAAACTTCTTCGCCAGCGCGTCGCGCATATCTTGCTCCACGCAAGTCATCTCCATCGGCGGCAGAAATTTTCCGTCCGGCAATTGCGGCAACCCTTCCGCCTGGCCGCTGATGCCCGCGAACGTTTCCACGTAGTCGTACCACGGCGCGATGTCCGCATAGCGGATCGGCCAGTCCACCGCGATGCCATCCCTCAGGTTGGCTTCAAAGTCCAGATCGCTCCAGCGGTAGCTCTGCCGGCCCCAGGTGATGGATTTCCCGCCCACTTGCCGGCCGCGAATCCACGAAAATTTCTTATCGGGATCGGTGGAATACGGATTTTCCTTGTCGCTGACGAAAAACTTATTGGAATATTCGTCGCAAGCGTAGTAGCACTCGCGCTGCACCGGCTGCGTGCTGGCGCGCTCCGCGCGATTGTCCCAGCCCCGATACTTCAGCTCCCACACCGGAACATGCTCGACGTAATCGCGCTCCGGCAAAATGGTGCGTCCCGCTTCCAGCACCAGCACTCTCAGCCCTTTTTCCGTGAGCTCCTTCGCCGCCCAGCCTCCGGTTATTCCCGAACCGACAATGACCGCATCATACGCATTTGTCGCCGCCATGCTCCCCTCGCCCCTGTCCTACGCGTCCCCGAGTCCGGCGCCTAACTTCTCGCAGCCGTGTTGCGCGCCGGGAATAATTTGCAGCTTTAGTTCCTGCGTAAATCCTATTTCCGAGGTGTAGTAACCGTGCAGCGTAATGCCGCGGAAGATGCCGTAGAAGCTTCCTTTCAACTGCGCATCGAGCTCCGGAACTGTATTGCCGTGCTTCTCCCGCTTCTCTGCCCTCTCTGTCGCGGAGTAATCATCCAGCGCGCGCAGCAAGGTAACTTGCTGCACGGGACTCGCATCCACAAAATCCCTTCCAAAGAGCTCCTGGCTCTGCTTGTCCATGCCGGCCAGTCCACTAAGGAAGTTTTGCCGCTCCTCTGCGGTGGCCCACTCCGTCAAGATTACGTCGATGAATTCATTCACCCGCGCCGCCTTGGCCCCCGGCGTGTCCGTTTCCGGAATGATCAGGTCCGTCATCACTACAACCGTGGCATTCTGGTGCGGATTCAGCGTGCGCAGCTTGTACCCCGGCCCGGTCTGCGCCTGCGCCTCCCGAAAAAAAGCCGCCATCGGCGAAGAGAAAACCGGTAGCACCGCTCCCGTCGCCAACATTTTCAATACGTCACGACGCTGCATATTTCCCCCGTGAGAATTGATTTTTTGCGGAGTGCCTCGACCTTGCGCGCCTATAATGTTGAATCACGCGCTAAAAGTCGCCGATGAGCATACTCCAAAATTGTGTTCTAGAGAATCGATTTTCTAAATGCTTTTGAGGAGATACGGTTGGGCTGCGACGCCCCAACGATTCAAGTTTCCCGCTGTGAACGGCAAGCGCCTGGAAACCCTGCTATATCCACCTGCTGGCACGAACACAACTATTGTTATGCTCCACGAAGGCCTCGGCTCGGTTGCTATGTGGAAGGACTTCCCGGAGCGAGTGGCAGAGGCTACCGGCTGCGGCGTGCTTGCTTATTCGCGTTACGGACATGGAAAATCCGAGCGCCTCGCCGAAAAGCGCCCCGTCGATTTCATGCACCACGAAGCCAAAGTCGTGCTTCCAGAACTCCTTAGCCAATTTGAAATTCAGCGGCCCATTCTTCTCGGCCACAGCGATGGCGCTTCCATCGCCTTAATTTACGCAGGCACTTGGCCGGAGCGTGTGCGCGGGCTGGTTCTGGAGGCGCCTCACGTTTCCGTGGAGGACGTAAACATCCGAAGCATCACGGCGATTCGAGAGCTCTATGAATCAAGCGATCTGCCGCAAAAACTTGCGCGCTATCACGATCATGCCGATGAAACATTTCGCGGATGGAATGACATCTGGCTCGATCCGCAATTTCGCAACTGGAACATCGAGGAATATCTCGCGGCGATTTCCTGCCCCACGCTCGTGATCCAAGGCGAGAACGACGAGTACGGCACGCTGGCCCAGGTAGAAGCAATTCAGCGCCGCGTGCCCGCGACGCAATCCCTGAACCTCCCTCGCTGCGGCCACTCGCCGCATCGCGACCAATCAAGCCTGACGCTCGACGTTATCTCCAAATTCGTCGCGACTTTGTAGTGGCGCATGCTGAGCGCTGACGCCGCACCATCTTTACGCCTGGGCACGTTGGGCGACTTCACCTTACCCCGACCACTAGCAGGGTGGCGTCATCCTGCCAGGTTCCGCGGCTGAACGCGGACACTGCCAGCAGGATCTCCTTCTGCATCTCCGCCGAGCTCCGCCTGCGATTTTCCTGCAACACGGTCAGCAGGCGCTGTTCGCCAAATTCTTCCTCATCGGCGTTGTACGCTTCCGTAACGCCATCCGTGTAGAGGACCATGCGGTCGCCACTTCGCAATTGCGCTACGCCGCTGCGGAATGCCTGATTTGCAAAAACGCCCAGAACGCCGCCGCCTTCGCGCAGGCGCTCGTGCGAGCCATCGGCATGCAAGATAAATGGCGGATTGTGGCCCGCGCTCACATACCGTAGCCGGCGCGCCGGGCCATCGAGCTGCGCATAAAACAGCGTGACGAAGCGATCGCTGGCCATATTGCGACACAGCAGCGCATTCAACCGCGCGCACAAATCCTCCGGCGCCAGGGAAGGCGACGCCAAGCCGCGCACCGCAGCCTGCAAGTTCGACATCAGCAACGCCGCCGGCAATCCCTTTCCAGCCACATCGGCGATGCACAACCCGAAGGTTTCGCCGTCAAAGGGAAGCACATCGAAATAATCTCCACCGACCACGCGGGCGGATTGCCACGCGCCGGCAATTTCGTAGCCCGCGAGCTGCGCGATTTCTTTTGGCAGAAATCCTTCTTGAATCGCGCGCGCTTCCGCAATTTCGTGCTCCTGCTCGTGGAACTGCGAGGCGATCACCTTCTGGGCCTGCGTTTCCTGCACCGCGAGGCGCGCCGTTTCCCGCCGTTCGCGCCCCAGATTGATCTGCTTGCGCAAAACTTCCAACAATTGCGAATTCGTCCACGGCTTCTCGACGAAATCGGTGACCCCGCGCTGCATTGCTTCAACGGCAACGCCCACGGTGGCCCATCCAGTCATGACCACGATTGGCGGTACGCTCTCCATCGCCTTCAGCCGCGTCAGCAAATCCAGTCCCTCGCGGCCGGAAGTGGTGTCGCGCGCGTAATTCAGGTCCATCAGTAAGAGATCGAATTCGCTGTGCTTGAGCGCCTCCAGCAAATCCGAAGGCGAGGTCACCGTCTCCGTGGTATAGCCGTGCCCTTTCAACAAGAGGCACAAAGCCCGGAGCACATCGGGTTGATCGTCAGCAATCAAAATTCGCGACTGCATGGCTCTCACTTCAACGGGAGTTTCGGACATCGATGCTAACATGCCGCCGATTCCCCCTTTCGCGCTTGGCTTCTGTTCGCGACCCTTGAAGGGCAGTCTCCCTGCCAGCGCCGAATGGTGTTAAGTGCCGTTCTTTCAGGACATTACATGTTGCTCTAGTCCCTCGGAAGAAGACTTCTGACCGCTTACGGGAAGAACCGTCCCACGAGCGGACAGTACGTTCCTACACAATACTCGAAGCTATCTTGGAGCGGTGGCCAGCGCGTTCATCCCCCACCCTTAGGACGGCTGCGCCTTCGATTGCGTCGTTCTTTAGCGCGTTGAGAGCGCGGTTGGCTTCGCGCAGCGGAAAGAGTTGCGTATGGGTGCGAATGGGGATTTCGGCTGCGACGCGCAGGAAGTCTTCGCCATCCTGGCGCGTGTTGTTGGCCACGCTGCGAATCACACGCTCCTGGTAGAGCAGATCGTAATCGAAGGATGGGATGGGGCTCATGTGAATGCCGCCAAGAACGAGAACGCCTCCTTTACGCAGCGCTTTCAGCGCGGCGGGGACGATTTCCCCCCCCGGAGCGAAGACGATGGCCGCGTC
>CATPAM010000213.1 GCA_955651735.1 Candidatus Acidiferrales bacterium
CCGACATGCGCCAGCGCCCGCAAATGTCCGGGGAGTATGACTCGAATCACGGCAACGTCTGGACCTCGACAGAAAATACGGCCGGCAGATCTCGTACGATCGGAGTCCAGTTATCTCCTGCGTCAGCTGACGCGTACACCTGCCCGCCGGTGGTGCCGAAGTAGATGCCGCATTTATCCAGCGAGTCGACGGCCATCGCGTCGCGCAGCACATTAACGTAGCAGTCGCGTTGCGGTAGGCCCTTGGTCAGTGCCTCCCATTCGTTTCCGCCGCTGCGGCTGCGGTACACCCGCAGCTTCCCCTCCGGAGGAAAATGTTCTCCGTCGCTCTTGATGGGTACAACGTAAATCGTATCCGGCTCGTACGCGTGCACGTCAATTACGAATCCGAAGTCGGTCGGCAAATTCCCGCTGACCTCTTGCCACAAGTCGCCGGCATTGTCGCTGCGCATGACGTCCCAGTGCTTCTGCATGAACAGCACACCTGGGCGCGAGCGGTGCATTGCAATGCGATGAACGCAGTGGCCGACCTCGGCCTCCGGGCTGGGAATGTATTGCGATTTCAGTCCGCGGTTGATCGGCCGCCACGTTTCCCCGGCATCGTCGGTTCGAAACGCGCCTGCTGCCGAAATAGCAACGAATATCCGCTCCGGATTGCTGGGATCCAGAACGATCGTGTGCAAACACATCCCCCCGGCGCCAGGTTGCCACTTCGGCCCTGTGCCATGGCCACGCAACCCGGAGAGTTCCTGCCACGACTTGCCGCCGTCCTTCGAGCGGAACAAAGCCGCGTCTTCCACCCCCGCGTAGACCGTGTCCGGATCGCTAAGCGAAGGCTCAAGATGCCACACTCGTTTGAACTCCCACGGATGCTGAGTGCCGTCGTAAAACTGATGAGTGGTCAGCGGTTTGCCGGTTTCGGAAGAGGTGTCGTACACGAATTTGTTGCTCTCGGCCTTCGGCATTCCTTCCGGCGTGGTTCGCTCGCCCGGTGGTGTTCCCGGTTGCGTCCAGGTTTTGCCGCCGTCATCGGAACGCTGAATGATCTGCCCGAACCAGCCGCTGGTCTGCGACGCATACAGCCGATTCGGGTCGGCGGGCGATCCCTTGAGGTGGTACATCTCCCAACCCGCAAAATGGGGGCCGCTGACGTCCCACCGCTCGCGCTTGCCGTCCGACGTCAGGATGAATGCGCCCTTGCGTGTGCCAACCAATACACGTACTCCACTCATTTGTGGCTCCCTCTCATCGGTGGTCAAGCTCTGCAAAAGCCTCGCGTCGGTTTGTCTGTGCACCACGAGGTGCTCAGTCGTCACCCGCGGCGGTACCAGCCTGCTCGCAGTTAACCATCCACGGTATGCCGAATCGATCCACAACCATGCCGAAGCGCACCGCTCAGAAGGTCTTCTGCGGCGGCATCTGCACCTTACCGCTTTGCTCCAATTCCTGAAAGACGCGTTCTGCTTCCGCACCGTCTTTCACGCCGACCGACAGCGAGAAGCCTTGTGGCTCTTGATAGCGGTCGGACAGCGCATCGGAGCCCATCAACACCGTGCCTCCCACGGTCATTCGGGCATGAATAATCTTATTACGCCATTCTGGCGACACTTGTTGCACCGTAGGAGATTGACCGTGGGTCATCATGGCCTCAATTTTTCCGCCCAGGCATTTCTCATAGAACTTGATGCAGCCTCGCATTGCCCGTTGAAGATGAGATAAGGATTCAATTGCATTGCTCGCTTCTTTCGCGAATCAGGTGCTTAAACATCCTGTTCGCGGGAAAATCATGCCCATCTTACTTGCGAAATGCAAGTGAAAAATGATACTGTGGAAATATGCCAGTCGGCAAGTCAGCTCCCAAGCGCCGCTCCGGGTGTCCCCTGAATGCTTCCGTGGAAATGTTGGGTGACCGCTGGTCGTTGTTAATCCTCCGCGACATGATGTTGCGCGGATTCCGGAGCTACAAGGAATTCCTGCAATCCTACGAAGGAATCGCCACAAACATACTGGCGGATCGCCTGCGCCGGCTGGAGGCGTATGGAATCATCACCACGCAGCCGGATCCCTCCGACGGGCGGAAGCTGATCTACGCGCTCACCGCTAAGGGCATCGATCTCGCTCCCGTGCTCACGGAAATGGTTCTCTGGGCCGCCAGGCATGAAGAAACCGAGAATCAAGCGCTTGTCAAGCAAATGCAAAAAGACAAGCAGCAATTTCTCGCTGCCATTCGACAACGCTGGGCGGAGAAGATCCCTTAGCCCGGCTGGCTAACTTCGGGAAATTCTCCCTCCAGATTCTTTCCATCGACAAAACGCGCAGCGTCCGGCCTGGGCGTAGAGCGTCAGCGCAGTTCTTGAGCTTTGCCCGTTCGCGCCGATTCTCGCGCGGCGTCCAGAATCTCCATCACTTGCACATTAAGCCGCGCCGAAACCGGATCCTCAATCGGTTTGTTATTGCGGATGCAATCAACCAAGTAGGAGATTGGATTGCTCGTCTCCTTCGGCAACGCATCGAGCGTTACACTCTCCCCATCCGGCGCAACATTCGGCCCATGCGCATCAGCGGAGCGACGTTGCAAAGTGTTGTGGCGCGCCAGCAAGCTGCCCTTCGGCCCGAACACCTCCACCTGCTCCTTCGTGTACGGCCAATCCCAGGAAGCCTCGATGATCGCCGTGGCGTCCTGATAATCCAGCACGATGGTCGCATCGTCGTCGACCTTGTTGTTCTGCTCCACCTTCATCTTCCGCGTTGTCGCATATACTCGAGTCGGCCGCCCCTTTAACCACAGCGACAATTCCGCCCCGTAGCACCCGAAATCCATGATTGCTCCGCCGCCGTTTTTCACTGGGTCGTAGAGCCAGTTCGCGAATTGCTGCGAAATCCCGATCTCCTTCGGCCCGCGATGCCCGTACTGCACGATGATCTTCTGGATGGGTCCCACTTCGCCTGCGCGTACGCGATGGAACAGATCATGGCTCGGCGCCACCCACGCGTTCCAGTAATTCACCATCAGTTTGATGTTCGCTTCCTGCGCCAGCCGTTCCA
>CATPAM010000214.1 GCA_955651735.1 Candidatus Acidiferrales bacterium
GAAGAGAAGAAGCCACCCTCTTAACCACAGGCTCAAACGGACGTTTCTCACCTGTTGGGGGGCCGGTGAGTGTCGCTGGCCCTCCTTTTTTTATCTAACTACGTCGGAGTCCACGGGAAATGCCTGCAAATCGATTTAATGGGTTTACGGAGTATGGGATTGGGATTGGACTGCGCGCGCCGCACTACAACCACATTTTGACGCGCAAGCCGGTGTGCGACTGGTTCGAGATTATTTCCGAGAATTTCATGATCGATGGCGGGCGGCCGCTGCACATCCTCGATCAGATCCTGGAACAGTACAAAGTGGTGCAGCACGGCGTGTCCATGTATTTCGGCTCGGCGGAGAAGCCCAACCGCGAGCATTTGTGGCGGCTGAAGGAGCTGGTGAAGAAAACGAAGACGCCGTGGCTCTCCGATCATCTGTGCTGGGGCAGCGTGGACGGACGGTACACCCACGATTTGCTGCCTATGCCGTACACGTTTGAGGCCGCGAAGCTGACCGCGCAAAAAGTGCGCGAGGTGCGCGATTTTCTGGAAGTGCCGGTGGCGGTTGAAAACGTCAGCAGCTATGCGGAGTTTCACGTTTCGGAGATGACCGAGTGGGAGTTCCTGAACGAAGTGGTGGAGCGGGCGGACTGCGGAATCTTGCTGGACGTCAATAATATTTATGTCTCCTCCCAGAATCACAGTTTCGATCCGTTTGTTTACGTGAACAGCGTTCCGGCGGAGCGCGTGGCGCAAATTCACATTGCGGGACACTCAAAATACCGGCGCTACATTTTGGATACTCATGATCATCCGGTCATTGACCCGGTGTGGAAGCTGTACGAGCGGGCGATTCAGCGCGTGGGGCATACCGCGACCTTACTGGAGTGGGACGACAGCATTCCGTCGTTTGATGAAGTGCACGAGGAGGCGCTGAAGGCCAACAAATTCTTGTCTTCCACCCTGCTGGCGACGGCGGTATGAGGCTCGCGGCGCTGCAACGAACCATGGCGCGGGCGGTGATGCAGCCGCTAACACCATCGGAACGCATGCAAAATACAGCGCCCGACGGCAAGTCCATGCGCGCGTATGCTTCGCGCTTTATCAAGCCCAATGACCGGCTGACTTCCTTCGAACGGCTGGAAATTTACAACCGGCAGTACTGGTTTCGCGTGCTCTCCAGCATGATCGAGGATTTCCCCGGGTTGCGCGCGGTGCTGGGCGACAAAAAGTTTGAAGCCATGAGCAAGGCGTATCTGGTGGACTGCCCCTCGCAATCCTTCACCCTGCGCAACCTGGGGGCGCGCCTGGAAGCATGGCTGCGCAAGCATCCGAAATGGGCGGGGCCAAAGCAGGTCCTGGCGATCGATATCGCGCGGCTCGAATGGGCGGACATCGAGGCCTTCGACGGCAAGGCGGAACCGGCGCTGCGGCCGGAGGATCTGCATGCGGACGCCGGAGCCAAGCTGAAGCTGAGATTGCAGCCGTACTTGCGGCTTCTGGATTTGCAATATCCCGTCGACGATTTGCTGCCGGAAGTGCGTAAAGAGCACGAGGACACGGATTTCGCAAGCAACGCCTTTCAGGAGCGGCACAAACGCAAGCGCGTGCAAGCGGTGGCGAAGCTGAAACCGGCGGAGATCTTCCTGGCGGTACACCGGGTCGATGATTCCGTATATTTCCGGCGAATCGAGCGGGAGGAATTCGTCATTCTGAGCGCACTATGGGATGGAAAACCGCTGGGAAAGGCGATTGAAACCGCATTTCGCAAGAGCCGGGTTCCCGCGGCGGAGCGCGCCGGGTTGGTGCAGCAGTGGTTTCAGAATTGCGCGACACTCGGTTGGTTCTGTGCACGTTGATTTGCGGCCCCGTCTTGGCCGTCAGAACCGGCAGCCATTCGGAGCCTTAGCGGTCTCGCAAGGCAATTGTCATCTCCGAGTTTCCGGGCCACGATCTGGACTTTGAAACTTTTTCGAAAGGCACGAATCTACTGCTCCTATGAAACCTTTTGTTCTTCGCTTAAGGAGCCTTTATAGGAGCTTTTTTGCCGTCGTCGATTACCTACGTTCTCCGTTTCTCCTTGCCGTGCGCCTTTATTGGGGCTGGCAGCTCATTCAAAGCGGTTGGGGCAAGCTTCATAATTTGCCGAAGGTCACGGAATTCTTCACCAGCCTAAATCTGCCCATGCCCGCGCAAATGGCGGTGTTCATCTCCGGCGTGGAACTCTTTGGTGGAATTTTCCTGGCCGTTGGACTGCTATCCAGGCTCACCGCCCTGGTTCTCACCGTGAACATGATCATGGCCTACGTCATTGCTGACCGCGAGGCGCTGCGATCCATTTTCTCCGACCCCGACAAATTCTACGCAGCCGCTCCCTACGTCTTCCTCATCGCCTCCCTCATCATCCTGATCTTCGGCCCCGGTAAGGTTTCGCTGGATACCTTGCTCGATAAGGTGGTGGCAAAGACGGACGCGCGCGAAACTCGTTCCGCCGTATGACACTTTCTGTACCGGCTCGCTAAGCAACTTTCGCAGCGGGAAATCGATCATAATCAGTGGATGTTTGCCAAGGCACGATTTTATGCAATCACCGCACTCCTCGCGCTGTGCGTAATTTCTTTAACCGCACGAACCGTCACATCGAAAGCCGGACAAATGACTTCGACTCTACTCATTGGCGGCTCGAAGATCGATGTGAGCATCGAAGCGGGCGAGATGAAGCTGACGCACGCGGAATTGCTGCACTGGGTACAAACTGCGGCAGAATCAGTCGCCACGTATTACGGCCGCTATCCCGTTACGGGCGTCCAAGTCCGCATTATTCCCGTCGACGGATCAGGCGTGCGGCACGGCCAAACGTTCGGCTACGACGGCGGGTTAATCAAGATTCGCGTGGGGGAGCAGACGCAAGCCGCCGAGCTGGCCAACGATTGGATGCTGACCCACGAGATGGTCCACCTGTCTTTTCCCTCGATGGCCGATGAGCATCACTGGATTGAAGAGGGCATCGCAGTATACGTGGAACCCATCGCGCGCATCCAGGCGAAGCAAATGATCGCGGAGCAGATGTGGGCCGACTTGGTGCGCGACATGCCCAAGGGCCAGCCGCAGGAGGGTGATCGCGGGCTGGATCACACGCACAGTTGGGGACGGACGTACTGGGGAGGCGCGCTCTTCTGCTTCGTGGCAGACGTCGAGATTCGCAAGCAGACGTACAATCAAAAGGGGCTGCAAGATGCGCTGCGGGGGATTCTGGATGCGGGCGGCGGCATCACCCATGATTGGGAGCTCGCAAGAACTTTGAGAACCGGCGATCAGGCGACGGGCACGGCAGTGCTCAGCGACTTGTACGCCAAATGGAAGGACAACCCGGTGCAAGTTGACCTGGCTTCGCTGTGGAAGGAATTGGGAATCGTTGCGGACGGAAAAAGTGTTCGCCTTCTCGAAGACGCGCCGCTCGCGGCCGTGCGCCGCGCGATTACCGCTCCCCACCCCTCGACGCAAACCAATTCACAGGCGGTATCCCCGTCGGCAGTCTTTGCGGGACGTTCGATTGCCGGTTCCCGTTCCCGTTCTTAGTTCAGCTTCCCGTTGCAATCTGGAAAACTCCCTTACCGAGCAGAGCTTCGCGGGTCCTGCACGCTGCTAGACTAGCCGTATAGGAACTGCGTCTCCGCGCATGAGCCCCCACGAATCGGATCGCCGGCACATTGAGCGCCAGATCGCTTTTGCGCGCCCAATTGTCGTGCTGCTGGCGCTGATCGCGTTGTCCCAGCAGACCTCCAGCAACTTCGCCCGCCGCCCCATCTACTTCCTGATTGCCTACTTCTTTCTGTCTGCGTTTGCGCTGTTGTTCGAGCAAATGCTAAGCGGCTTGACGTGGCATCTGCCTCTGGCTTGCGATCTCCTGGCCCTGGGCTTCTTCATGTACCTGAGCCCCACAACTGTTCCCGCGTGGTTTCCGTATCTATTCGTTTGTTACGCGGCAGGAATTCGCTGGGGATTGCGCGTGGCATTTCCGCTGGCCAGCGGACTGGCGCTGCTGCTCGTCATAATCACGGCGGTGAAGGGCGAAATCCA
>CATPAM010000215.1 GCA_955651735.1 Candidatus Acidiferrales bacterium
TTAGCGAATCTGGGCGCGTTCTCTGCGTCTCTGCGTTAGCTTCTTGGTTTTCTCTGCAGCCCGCAACCGAAACCGACTCCGGCCCGCCGCGTCTGACATGGTAGTCTGTAATGCGCCCAATGGCGCGGAGGAGTCCAACGGATGCGTAAGTTGCTAGCAAGTCTCGGAATGTCGGTACTAAGTTTTAGTCTGGCCTGTGCGGGGCTGGCGCGAGCGAATGAAGGCTTCAAAGGCCCCGACGAGGACGGCACCAAGCCGGCATTAATCAAAATCGCCGGTGAAGGCATGATGAACTCGCACGCCTTTCAATACCTGACGGAGCTGAGCGACAACGTCGGAGCCCGCCTCACCGGCACGCCCGAGGCGCAGAAAGCCATCGACTGGGGAATCGCCAAGATGCGCGCCATCGGCCTCGAGAATGTGCACGCCGAAAAATGGCAGCTATGGCGCGGTTGGAAGCGCGGCATCGCCGATGCCGAGCTGCTTTCGCCGATGCGCCACAAGCTGCACGTGGACGCCATGGGCTGGACCGGCTCGACCCCCGCAAGCGGCGTGGAAGGCGAAATCGTCCCCGTGAATCTGCTCGATCTCGATCAGGAGTTGAAAGATATTTCCCGGCTGAAGGGCAAGGTGGTGTTGGTCGTCGCCAAGGGCAATCCGAAAAAGGATTCCGCCATGACCTTCGTGCAATTCGGCAGCTTTCTGCGCGCCGCCGCGAAGGCCGGCGCGCTCGTCGTCATCGGCGGGCAGGGTGGCTCGAAAGCTAGCGGAATGAACCTGACGCACACCGGCATTCTCGGATTCGACGCCGACTTCGCCATCCCGGTCGTCTCTATGACCGCCGAGGATCAAGGCCAACTCGAACGCTACGTGATTGCCGGACTAAAGCCGCGTGCCAGATTCAATATTCAAAACACGTTCACCGACGGACCGGTGGAAAGCGCCAATGTGGTCGGCGAAATTCGCGGCCGCGAAAATCCCGAACAAGTCTTTGTCGTGGGTGCGCACCTCGACTCCTGGGATCTCTCCGAAGGAAGCACCGACAACGGCACGGGCTCGGCCAGCGTGCTGGGAGCCGCTGATGCGATTGTCCGTTCGGGAATGAAGCCGCGGCGTACGATTCGCTTCGTGCTATTTACCGGAGAAGAGCAAGGGCTCGACGGCTCGTTCGCGTACATCAAGCAGCACCAGGCCGAAATGGCAAATCATCTCGGCGATTTGGTGATCGACGAAGGCCAAGGCCCGGTCAGCGATTTCCAATTGGGCGGCCGCGACGATCTCATCGCCAGCTTTCAGCCATTCGCCAAGTCGCTCGACAATATTCGCGAGATCAAGGTCGACGAAAAAGTGCAATCTGGAACCGACACGCTGCCGTTTTCCATGGCCGGTCTTCCCGGCATCAACATGAACCAGGACTCACCGGACTACAAGTACACACATCACTCGGCGGCCGATGCGCTCGAAGCCGTCAAACCAGCTCTGCTGACGCAGAATGCGACCTTAATGGCTCTGACCGCATTCTGGATTGCTGACCGACCCGAGCGTTTTGCGGCCCCGTGGCCTGCCGAACGCACCGCGAAAATGCTGCGTGCCCAGGGGCAATTCGACTTCCTAAAGGCTTTTAACTTGTGGCCTTACGGCAATCTAGGGGCCGGCGAGACGCCCAAGGAAGATTAGCCGCCCAAGAGCGGACTCATTTTAGCTGTAACTGATAGATTTATAATGATTTAAGAGGGTTACAGGGGCTGTCGGGCAAGGCCCATGCCAAAGCGCCGTTTTCCACAGAATTTCTTAGGGTCTTGTGGCGAACTGATTTGACAGAATGGGGCGTCTTCCTTATACTTTGTTGTTTGTCAGGGATAAGTTAGCCCTGTAGTTGTAGGTGGAAGGAATATCTTCGGTCCCGGAACATAGCAAGACGGAATGGGACGGAAGAGCGGCCGGAATGGGGCGCCAGCCCCGCAAAGCCGAGTAAGCCTCTCCGAATCGAAGCCAGAAGAGTATTTCTGCCTTCTGGAATGCGTACGGAGTTTCTTGCTGGGGGTTTTTCTCCGGATTCGCAGTAGACCTTTCAGCCTAGCTGTGCGCTCTCGCGCAATTTTTGTGTGCGCGCTTTGCGGGAGCCGCGCCCTTCGCATCGCGTGTTTGCGATGTCGGGGGACAAAATTTTCTGCGCGCGATGGGTCGACCGCCGTGCGGTCGCATCGAAGAGGGAACTGTGCCGACGTTTTCGCAATTAGTACGCATGGGCCGCGAGAAGGTCCAGGTCAAAACGAAGTCGCCCGCGTTGATGGGCTGCCCGGAAAAGCGCGGGGTGTGCATTCGCGTGTACACGCAGACCCCGAAGAAACCAAACTCCGCACTGCGCAAGGTCGCGCGTGTGCGCCTCACCAACTCCATAGAGGTGACCACATATATTCCCGGCGTCGGTCACAACTTGCAGGAGCACTCCATCGTGCTCGTGCGCAGCGGCAGTCAGCGAGACGGGGCGCCCCGGCAGCGCCGGCCCAGGCGGCCGAGCACCCGAGGATTCGCCAGCGCTCGTGGATTCTTCGGTCGGCAGAACCGCCTGCGGTACAACTCTTCGCGTCTTGCAA
>CATPAM010000216.1 GCA_955651735.1 Candidatus Acidiferrales bacterium
GTCCATTCCTCAAGAGAAATGAGTCGCACGCCCGTGCCGGGATTTAAGTTAGGGTACTCACGTGCGAGCCGGTGTTCGATCGTGCTCAGCTCAGCTTCAGCCCCTGCTTGGCTATTTCCTGGCCTCAATCGACCGATAGTCCCCAGGAAATGGTTTCCGCGTTCATCCGCTTTTGCCTGGAGCGCAATCGGCACCCAGAGGTCAGCCCACGCTGGATAACTGAACCCGGCAGGCATGACACCGACGACGGTGTATGGCTGCTGATTGAACTCCAGGGTCTTGCCGATGATGTGTAAGTCGCCGCCAAATTCACGGATCCGCAGTGCTTGGCTAAGAATCACGACGAGGTTGCGGCGGGATTGATCTTCGTCACGTAGGAAACTCCGGCCAAACGCTGGCTGCACGCCGAGAACGGAAAATAAAGTAGATGATACGCGCGCGGCAGAGAGTAGTAGCGGCTGCGAGCGCCCGGTCAATGTGAAGTTCGCGCCAGTGATAGCGGCCAGATCCAGCGAGTTGGCCTCGCCGGCCCATTGAAGAAAATCGAACTCAGAAACCGGAATCGCGTGAGTAAACTGCCGGACTGTGGTCCTCACCTCGAACAGTTGCCCAGAATTCTCAAACGGCAGCGGGCGCAGCAGGACGCTGTTCACCAACTACGCCAGAGAAGAGTCTCGCGTCTCAAAGTAGCGCCTTGGCGTTTGTCCGAGTTGGCGTCGGAACATTGATATGAACGCGCTAGCGCTACAATAACCTGCGTCCCAGGCGGCTTCTGTGACTTTTTCTCCAGAGGCCAACAGTTGCAATCCATGAAGGAGCCGAAGCTGCTGCCGCCACTTCCCGAAATTCATTTTTGTCTCCTCTAGAAATATGCGCTGAATCGTTCTCTTACTCGCGCCGCTGTCCTTGCAAAGGTTTTTCAGGTCTCTCTGGTCTCCTGGATCAGCCAATAGTGCCTCCACCACTCGCATCGCGCGTGAATCCGTCGGATGCGGCAACTGCAATGGGATGGAATCCACCGCCTTGAGTTGATCGACGATGATCTCGATAATCCGCCGTTCCGCCAGAGCTTTCTTGTTCAACTTCTTGAACTTGCAGGCATGCAGAATCAGTTCTCGCAAGAGTGCCGAAACATTCATCACAAAACACTTCCCGGGAAGTTTTCGGCAAAGCCGGGGCAGGAAATAAAGCGTCCTCATCGAAACCAGTCCTGACATTGCCACGGAATGCGGAGTATTGGCGGGAATCCACACTGCGCGGAGCGGCGGCACGACCCAAACGCCTTGCTTCGTGCTCAGCGTCATCACTCCGCTCGAAGCAAACAACAGTTGGTCTTCCGGATGGGAGTGCTCGGGGATCACGTGAGCGTGAGCGAGGTCAGCAGATACGCTGGCTATCTCGGCAATAAGTCGCCCGTTGGGCGCACGAAGTATGCTTTGGCACTTGTGCGACATTTCTTGTCACACTATCGAGAGAAAACGCAAGGCGCAACTGCTATTTTTGGGCATCGCAAGTTCAGCTTGTTAATCACAACAGAGAAGGGAGCGACACTGTTTATGGGTGTAATGGTCATTGCGGCTTACCGCCCGCGGCCGGGGAAGCAAGCGCTTCTGCTGGCGTTGACGAAGGAACATCTCAGTGTTCTCCGCGGGCAGCACCTAGCTACTGAGCGGCCGTCGTATGCCATGCAAGCCAACGATGGCACCGTGATCGAGGTCTTCGAGTGGAAGTCGAAAGAGGCGATAGCCTCAGCGCATACCAATCCGGTGGTGCTGAAGATGTGGGAAAGGTATGCCGAGGCTTGTGAATTCGTACCCTTAGCGAACGTGAAGGAATGCAGCGATATGTTCGCGGAGTTCGTGCCCATCGAGCTGATGGCTAGCTGACGCTCCGTCATCAAATCGCGATAATTCAATTTCGGAGGGAAAATGATCAGATCTCTGATACTTGGCGGCATCCTGGGCGGGTTGGCGGCTTTTGTGTGGACCACCTTCTCTTGGGAGGTTGTGGGCTGGCACGGGAAGACGATGGTCACCTTTCAAAACGAAGATGATGTTTCCGCCGTAATTGCCTCGCATGCGACAAAAGACGGGACTTACATTCTTCCTGCGGCGCGCCCGACCGAAGGTATGACGTCGGAGGAAAAGAAGGGAATGCAGGCCGCGGTCGCGGAAAAGATGCGAAAGGGTCCCATGATGGTTGCAGCGGTACGACGAGGAGGGTTTGGGTCGTTCAGCCAGGCCTTGATCACTCAGTTGCTGAGCCTGATGGCTGCGGCATTCCTACTCACTTGGCTGTTGCTTCAGACGAGCGGACTGGGTTACGCGAAAAGAGTTGTGTTTCTCGCGGTCGCCGGGCTCGCAGCAAGTGTTATCGTCGATCTTCCCAATTGGAATTGGTGGGGCTTCTCTGGCGCATACACGGCAGTGAATCTTGTCGATTTCACGATTACGTGGCTGCTCGCGGGCCTGGTCATCGCGAAGGTCGCGAGGCCTAGGACTAACTAAACCGCAGGGACCGTCGCGGAACATTTCGCGCCTTACTCTCTTGAACACTCCGGTATTCACCGATCGTCGTTACTTGGATCTGTAGTGGGACTACCGGAGATGCAAAGTATTATTTGATTTGTCCGGTAAACGCTTATCAGGCATGTGGATTACTTTCGAGTGCCCCGTTAATCGGGACTTAGGTGCAAAGGCGCTCTATTGGCACTCTTAGATGTCTAAAAGAACGTCCCTTTCAAGTGAGGAGATTTTGAGAAGTGCAAAGACGATTTTTCGCCATTAAAATCGAGAGGGCTATCCTTTTCGGCCACCAGACGTCATATTCTGGCGACTTCGCCGATATTTCGCGTGAGGCGTTCGGCAACAAATGGAGGATCAAATGGGCGATTGACGTTCGTGGCATAGCTCCGCTGCTTGCAGTGTTCGACATTCCGACCTCGATCAAGTTCTACTGCGAGGGACTGGGCTTCGAAGTCGTCAGCACAGACGGGAAGCCTGCGCCGCAGTTCGATTGGGTACTGCTCCGGTTGAATGGTTCGGAACTCATGCTGAACACAGCGTACGATGAGGCCCAGCGCCCGCCGACTCCCGATCCCGCGCGTGTTGGTGCCCACCAGGACGTCGTAATCTACTTCGGATGTCCCGACTAGAGGGGGCCTACGCCCACCTGCTGGGAATGGGGATAAACGTGAAGGAGCCAAAGGTCGCGCCGTATGGCATGAAGCAGTTGTATCTCACCGATCCCGATGGCTACCTTCTCTGCTTCCAATGGCGGGTAGAGGGGCAGGCGAGTGCCCACTGACATTCACATTGCCGCACTCCGGAGAGGCTAGCGCCCGGATTACCGGACAAGTAGATTTGGGACGATCCCACATTTAATAAGCGCTAACGTTACTCTGGAACAATAGTCAAGGTGTCAGCAATGGCGACACCAAATTGGGGCATAGTTGGGGCATAGTAGGTAGGCGCTGCGCCATCTTACGGGATATCTCTCGTAGCCTAACGATTCCGCTCGAAGGTGAACTCTTCAATGAAGGGCGGATTCTGATCAAAGTCGCTGTAGCGAATCCACCTCGGCCGGACCACGAAATAAGTGATGCTGGGCCAGCTCAGGTGGCTGCGGCATTCTGGCCATTGGGCGAAATACACTTCCTGATAGTGCTTAAGCACGGCTCCCTCAGGTTGGTGCGCTTCGCCCTCGTATTGCACCGTGATTTCACCTGTCCACCCAACCACGAACGAACCACTGGAATTCGACATCAGATTCTGAAACTTGCGCGAACTCTTCACGGTATCGAAGATGAACTCCAATTCAGGAGTCACGGCGATTCCCACGAGCGCCGACTGCGGGCTGCCACCCGAAGAAAGGGTCCCCAGCACTCCAAGTTTCTGTTTTGACATGAACTGGTAAATATCTGCTTTTGTCATGTCTAAGGCTTTCCTAAAGAGCTGAAAGGTCTCAGCTTCTTCTCCGAGGTGGAGACCCCCTCGGAGCGACGATTGGCGGGAATCACCTTTACCTGCTCAAGTGTCCTCCCACAAGACCTTCCGCGGTTCCACCCATTTCTGAGTTGGTCACTCTTGCGGCGGAAGGTGTTGCAGAAAATCCTCCAGTACCGCATTGAAGCGGATGGGGTCGTCGACAAAAAGGGCGTGTCCCGCATTGTCGAACAGTTCGACGCTTGTCGTTGGGACCATGGATTTGATCAGATCGGCCGCGGGTCCCTTCATA
>CATPAM010000217.1 GCA_955651735.1 Candidatus Acidiferrales bacterium
AAGACCTGGCCCGCCTCTCTTTTTTTCTTCTCTGCGATCTCTGTTTACCCTGAGCCTCGAAGGGTGCTCTTCTCTCCGTGCTCTCGGTGTTAAATTTTCTTTTTCCTTCCTACCGCGCAAGCGTACTCAAAAACGGATAGTGGCTGCTCGCCCCCATAAAAAACAGCATCGGAAACGAAAGCCACAAAGAGGTCCGCGCGGTAAGAAATCCCCAGCGCATCAAGCGCTCCGCCTCCGCCGGCATCGGCGTCCCCTGCTCAGCCGCTGCGCGCATCCACGTAATCAATCTTTTCTGCACACGCCACACCACGCCCCACGTGTTCAGCAGCATCACGAAGCCAAGTCCGCCGCCCACACTGATCGCCAAATGCTGATTCGACACCTTCTCCCCGCCGTTCAGTCCCATCACCACCCACGAAGCCGCAATCACAATCGCGCTAATCCCGATCACCCGCACCCACACCGAATCGCGAATTCCCTTCGCCGGAAGCTGCAACAAATAAATCCCCTCGTACGCCACCACCCACACCAGCACCCACCAACCAAACCATCGCAACACCAGCCCCGGATTCCCGGAATTGCGCGCATCCGTCCCGAGCAACGAAAAAAAATAGCGCATCCCTACAAACACCGTCACCAGCGCCGACCACCGGAACCAACTCATCGCCCGCGACATCAGCGCCGGATACACCTTCACGCGCACTCCCGGCTCCAGCGCTTTCATCGACGGCGTAAGCACAAAATTGAAAAAGTACAAAAGCCCAATCCAAATAATCCCGAAAATAAAGTGCAGCCAGCGCAGCGCCATCAACTCATTCGCCGCTGCATTCGCAAGAAAGCTGAGATGCGGTTTCCACTCCGGGAACGTAGCCAGCAGCCACAAGCCCATGCGAGCCTCCGCTACAGATAATTGACGTGAATCTTCAAATCGAGCCGCCCACCCTCATAGCGAAAAGAAGCCGCACTGAACTTAGGCGGCCCCATGTGGCCCTTCGCGTCGTTCGACGCTCCCACTCCCTCGCGCGGCATGCCGATGAAATTCGTATCCAGCTTGCCATTCGAGTTTTCGTCATGCACCACTGACACCGCGTATGTCCCTGGCATTACTCCGGTGAATTCGCAGACCGCGTGGCGGTCCGCGATCTTTGCGGTCAACCGCACAACCGCCTTGTCCGCTTTCTTAGGGAACGCCTCCGCCGACGAAAAAAGCGCGCACAGCATCTGCCCTTTGTCGTTGCGCAGCCCGCTAATCTCCACGTGAATGACGTTCTCGGCTGGCGCTAGCGTCGGTGTCTGCCCGAAGGCACCGCAGGTTGCAACGAGCGCCGCCGTCACACCAGCCGCTCTCCATCCCGTACGCATGCGCATCATCATCCCTCCAGTTCTTGCTCCTGTCCATCACGGCCCACACGCTCACCGGCCGCCCCCTCTCTGTACTACGTTGTTCTTCATCCATTAATTTCCCGCGGCGATATGCCTTCGATGCCGTGAGGCTTACTGAGTCGCTGAATTCGGTTTCGGGCTCGCAGGCGGGGATTCACCGCGGAAGGGCAGCCTGAATTTCTTGGAAATCTCCGGCCAGAATTCGCGGAGTACGTCGAAACCCATGTCTTGCAGGATGCTGTAACCCACCCGCTCCGCCGCCGGCGCGAAACCGCGTCGGTTGTCCGGGTGATATGTGTTGCTCAGCACGGACGTGCTCGCCGTCCCCAGCCATTCGGAAAAATTGAACATCTGCTTGCCATTGTCGCGGTGCGCCACGACCGCGTGCTCCACCGCATGGAGCAAGCGCCTCCCAACCTTGCCGTGGGCCAGGCGGTAGTAGCGCGGGTCTTCCGAAAATATCGAGGGATACGCGAAGTCTTTAAGGAATCTGGAGGAAGCCTGGCCGGCGAATTCGGCGCCAAAGCGCCTTCCATATCCCTCCGCTCCCTGTCCATAGCTCGGGTCCGTGTCTTCCGCTTGGTCCAGCCCCGCGTCGAAAGCGGTGCTGAGAAACACCACCGGGTCAAGTGAGTCCTGGACGAACAGAGCGAATTTATTTTTCAACTTCAGCGTGCACAATTTCGCGCTGGTGTAGTGCGGTAGCGGCACTGCCTTGCGTTCCAGCGGCCGCGCAAACGTGCCCACCACCTTCTTAAACGGCCCGTCGTAATCTTCGATCCGCACCATCGGGGGCGGCTGAACGCACGGCGCCGCCGCATTCTTCGTGCCTTCCTCCTGCAAAGGCGCAGCGGCCGGCTGCCGCGCAGGAGCCGGCGCCTCTTGCGCGTAAACCACGTCGCCAGCCAATCCGGCCAGCGCCGCCAAGATGGACATTCCTGCCAGTATTCGAAAACGAGTTCGGTTCCCCACGGTCTTGCCTGAAGCCTACCATTTTTGCCTAGGCGATCACGACACGCCCCAGAATCTAGCGGCGCACGCCCGTGCCCAGCGCGACAGCTTCGAGGCCGTCGCCAGCAAGAAAATCAAATTATGGTAATTAGTCTTATAATTAAATCTAGCGAATTCCTTTGCGGCTCCGAGCAGCCTCCGTGCACTCTGTGTTAAATTCCTAGCTTTCCTGTTCGGAGGCAGGGCAACCATGAAACACCTCGCACTCATTCTTTTGCTATTCGCCGCGCAGGTTGCTGCGGCTCAAGACTGGGCCAAGGCCAAGCTCGAGAAGTCGCCGCGCCATCGCGAATGGGTCACCCTC
>CATPAM010000218.1 GCA_955651735.1 Candidatus Acidiferrales bacterium
CCTTCCACGCCGGTCCGCGCAAAGAACTCCTCTATCAGCTCGTGATCGTCCCTCTCTGGGTCAGCTATCTGGTCCGCGGCTACGCCTGGAAGACCATTCTCGGCAGCGACGGCGTGCTCAACGGCTTTCTCCAATACCTCCACATCACCCACGAACCTGTCAGCTTCTTTCTCTACAGCCCCTTCGCTGTCGTGCTCATGCTCACGCACATCTACACACCGTTCGTTTTTCTTCCCATCTATGCCGCGCTCGAGCATATCCCCCGCCCGCTGGTCGAAGCCTCGCAAGATTTAGGCGCCGATCGACGCGCCACGTTCCTCCGCGTCATTCTCCCCCTTTCTATTCCCGGCCTGGTCGCGGGCGCCACCTTCGCCTTCGTTCTCTCGCTTGGTGATTTCCTCGCCCCGCTCCTCGTCGGCGGCCCTTCCGCCACCATGATCGCCAACATCGTGCAAAGCCTTTTCGGCGCGGCCTACGACTGGCCGCTCGGCGCCGCCATTTCCGTCTGCATCCTACTCATCACCGTGTCGTTACTCTTCACCACCGAGCGCCTTGAGAAACGCTGGTCCTTCAAATGAGATTCACCAACCCACATCAGCGATCTCCCTTGCTCATGGCCTACGCTGTCCTGGTCTTCGGCTTCATTTATTTGCCGATCCTCGTGCTGATCGTCTATTCCTTCAATCGCGACGGCGTCGGCGGATTCCCCCCGCGCCATCTCACCCTCGCCTGGTATCGCCAATTATTCAGCGACTCCGCCATTTGGGACTCGGTGATCAACAGCCTTCTCGTCGCCGCCGCCAGTGTCGCGCTCGCTCTCACCCTCGGCCTGCTCGCCGCGCTCGCGCTCGACCGCGCCAAGTTCCCCGGCAAAGCCCTCTTCCGCCGCCTGGTCCTGCTCCCGCTGATTCTTCCCGGCATCATCACCGGCCTGTCGCTGCTCATGTTTGCGGTCTTCGCCGGAATGCAACTCAGCTTGCTCACCGTTTTCCTCGGTCACGGCACCGCGCTCATTTCCGTGGCCACCACCGAGCTCTTCGCCGGCCTGCAAAAGCTCGATCGCGCTCAAGAAGAAGCCTCGCTCGACCTCGGCGGCACCCCGTGGCAAACTTTCTGGCGCGTCACGCTTCCCAACCTAAAACTCTCGCTCATAGCCGCCGGCCTGCTCATCTTCACGCTCTCCATGGACGAGATCGCCGTCACCTTCTTCCTCATCGGACGCGACAACACTTTGCCTCTAGAAATCTGGGGACGCCTCCGCCGCGGCATCACGCCCGAAATCAACGCCATCTCCACGCTGATTTTCGCCCTATCCGTCGCGCTGATTGTCATCTGGTATCGCCTGCGCGTCAGAACCATCGGCACGCAAGTCCAGGAGCTTCTCGAACGCCCATAGGAGTCCCATGTCCCAGTCACGCCGTGATTTCATCAAGTTCGTAGTCGCCGGCTCAGTCACCGCCGGCTGCCCCATTGATTCCACGCTCCTGGCCGCGCCGCCCGACGCAGCAACCACGCCTCTCATCCACAGCGAACACTTCGAGGTTTGCCATCAAATCCGCAACGGTCACATCTTCGAACACCCCGCTCCCACGCAAAAAGCCGCCATCGTCATCATCGGCGGCGGAGTCGCCGGCCTTTCCGCCGCCTACTTTCTCCGTGGCCAGGATTTCTTGCTCCTGGAGAAAGAAGATCACTTCGGAGGCAACGCCTACCAGGAAGAATTCGAAGGTCAGCCCTTCGCCAGCGGCTCCGCCTTCGCCTTCCGAAACGACTACGGCGACCAGCTCGCCGCCGAGCTCGGCATCAAACTTCTTCCCGTCAACAATCCCGATCCCACTATCGTCAACAACACGTTCGTCCCCGATACCTGGAAATCCGGCATCGACCAATTGCCCTATACAAAAGAAGTCCGCGAAAGTTTCCGCAAATTTCGCGACGACATAATGAAAATCAAGGTCCGCGAGCGCCTCGCCGAGCTCGACTCCGAGCCCTTCACCAAATACACGGCGGGCTATGCCCCCGAAATCCAGCAATGGTGGGACGGCTACGGCCCCTCCAACTGGGGCGCAACCACACAAGACACTTCCGCCTTTCTCGGCATCGCCAGCCTGCAGGACATCGCCTCGGGCGGCGAGGATCAGCGCGTCATTCTTCCCGGCGGCCTGGGCTGCATCACGCACAAGCTTGTCGAGGTCCTTCAGCCGCAGCACAAAGAGCGTTTGCTCGGCAACGCCACGGTAGTCTCCGTTATCCCCGACAAGGATGAAGTGCGCGTCACCTACTACCGCGAAGGGAAGCTCGCCACGGTCACCGCAAAAGCCGTAATCTGCTGCGCGCCAAAGCTAATCGCTTCCCGCCTCATCTCGAATCTCCCCGCCGAACAAAGAGCCGCCATGCAGCACACCCGCTACGCTCCCTATCCCGTCGTCAACGTCATCTTCGACAAGCCGGTCTACAATCGCGGCTATGACACCTGGTGCCCCGGAAACGCCTTCACCGATTTCATCGTCGCCGATTGGACTGTGCGCAACACTTCCGGCTATCGCCAGAAGCACAACATCCTCACCTTTTACACACCCCTCCACGAAAATCAGCGCTTCGCCCTTCTCGAAGAAAACAATTGCAAATCG